>DAOSDD010000026.1:0-1397 GCA_035362115.1 Clostridiales bacterium
TTGATATTTGTGTACATGATTGTGTATCTTCAAATGTGCGTAGTCGTCTTCTTATGCTAGTTGTTTCCCAGCCAACGATTTCTTTTTCAGGTTCGCTAGTCTCCTCATTAGTCTCTTCATTAGTTTTTTCGGTTTTTTTAACTTCTATAATATCTTCTGTTTCTGTATGGATAGTTGCCCAGCCCGTATCACTAATAAGAATGTCTTTCTCTTTAGGTGTAAAAGTATATTCCATAAATGCAGTTTTTACAGATTTTAATAAAGGTAATGGATACTTTTTGGTAATAACTTCTGTGGTCGTATTTGTAGTATATGTACTTTTGTATTTTTCTTCAGTTACTGTTTCTATTTCCTCAACTACGATTTGATAATATTCATCATGTCCCCATTCAAAAATAGGTGCTAATTGAGATAATGCATTTGTATATCTTTTAGTAACTTTATTTCTTATTTTATTAGTTGATTTATCTGCGTGAGTTTCCGTAAATGGGGTATCTAGTGAGTCTAGTGAAGCTAATAGTTGCCATTTTAACCTATATGGATATGCTGTATCATATGGATGAAGTGTATATGTTTCCTCTGATGTTACCCCATTTATTATTGTATATGATTTTGATTTTAATGTATCTGGTATGTTTGTTGTTTCTGCGTCTATATATTTGTCTAATAATTTAGGGTTTATTAAAGACTGCTGTGCTATAATGTCTATATCTGGCATGCTTTTTATAATACCTATTTCTGCTTTTAAATTATTGCTATCTGATTTGAAAAGCATAGACACGCCGCCTATTGACATTACTACAATTACTACGATTAATACAACAGCCAATAAATAAGGTAACAATATTTTAGCACAGCTTCGTAATACCTTATTCAATGCTTGATTTAAAACATTTTTTGATATTCGTTTTACTGTATCTTTTAACCCCATTTATTCATAAACCTCCAACTTACAGGTTGTTTTTTATTGTATGGGGACTTAACCTCTTGTCTGCCCATCTAAATTTATCAACATCATCTGTAACAGGTGCGTAATTCCATCGGATAAATTGTTTGTTAGTTGCCGGTGATATTATGTTAAACAAATCTTGAGTTTTTTCACTATTACCTAACGTATTGTTTTTTATGAAACTTCCTGTTTTCATGAGTGTTCCTTTATTTGTTGTTGAATTCATTAGTTCTGTATAATTCTTTTTAAAATCTTCTATACTATTTGCTTCTGATGCCGATAGGCTTACTAATGCTCCTGTTGTACCCATAGCCCTTATTGACCCGCCTATAACTTTGCTTACTCCTATAGCTCCTTTTACCATATCCTGTCCTAAAGGTGCAGCTGCTATTGCAAGAGGTATGCCTATCATGCCTGATGCTATTTTTGAAATTGCATTAACTTTGCC
>DAOSDD010000026.1:1497-26498 GCA_035362115.1 Clostridiales bacterium
ACAGTATAAGATAAAGCATAAAAAAATTGCATAAATATATTTGAAATCATTTCACCCATCCATATCCCTGCTGCTGCAACATCCTTCTTAATTGCCCACATTAGTGCTGCAATGGGTGTAAACGCATAAAATATTAAAATCATAATTTTTCGAACTGCAAACATAAATACTATCTTAAATATCATTATTGTAAAAAACAATTGTACAAATGCTGTAAGTAATGCTGAACCTGTATATATAACAGGGTCAAGTGTTAGCTTATCATTAGGTAAATTTTTATTAATAAGTGTTGATAAACCACCTACGAGGCCGTTATTTAACTGTATAAGAGAGCTTACTATCATGGGTGATGCTGCTATCAATACAACAGACAATATCCATCTATATATACTTTCAGTTGCTTCTCTTCGCATTGTTATGTTGAAAGGTGATGCAATATATAACATAGCTACTCTTATAATAGCAATTATAATTATAGGAAGAACTATTATCGCTAAACTATACATTAAATATTTAGCTGTTGATAGTGGAATTGATAAAAACCAATGGCCGTTGTTTCCTGATGTTACGGTCTCACTGAATAATGCTGTATGTAAATTGAAATTTTCTAATACATTTCCTGATAATACTGTTTGTATACCTTCATTGATTAGTACTATTGGCGATGCTATTAGCCTTGATATCCAATCTGATTTTTCTTCGATTATTTTTGTTGCAACTTCATCACTTACTAAAGGATCAGCTGTACCAGGAACAAATAATGGTGCCGCAATAGAACTTATAATACTATATATAGTCATAGTAAGCCCTAATATACATGCGCCTATACCGATATACTTGAGTGATGATATATGCTTTGAACGTTCTTTAGGATTGTGAGCTGTCAATATTATTTGTAGGGCAACCGTTACAATTCCTAAAAATATAAATGCGGCACCTATTGGCTTTATAGAGTTGTTTATTAACTCCTTAAAATATTCACTGTTCATTTAATATTTTGACGTAATTTGAATAATTTACGTTTCCTCCATTCTTCTCTTCCTTAATTTAATTTAATTAATTGATATATAAATATTAATAAAAAATCTCTAGAATATTGATTATGTGTATATAATAACATACAAAAAAAGTGTCAAATAAAGCTCTTGAATCAAGACCTTATTTGACACTTCCTTTACAAATCTTCAGCTTCTATTTTATTTATAATTTGCTTTACTTTTTTTTCACCCTCAGTATCTAATACATTAGATAACCGGGTATTCATTCTAGAAATGACTTCTTCGTAGTAATTTCTTACACTTCTAGCATTTGCAAACCCTGCTTGATTTCTTAGAAGCGTTATTTTTTCAGGCAAAACAGATTTTGCTTCTTTAGTTAGCACCATTTTCCCGTCTTTGCATAATTTACAAAAGATATCTTGCATTTCTTTATCAGTATAATCGGCAAAATGTATTATGTGTTTGAATCGTGAAGCAAAACCTATGTTACAATTCAATATCATATTTTCTATTTTATCCTGATATCCTGCGAAAATAACGATATAATTAAATCTGTTATTTTCCATGTCCGTCATAATAGTTTGTAAAGCCTGGTGTCCAAAGTCGTTTGATGAACCTTCCACATATAACTGATAGGCTTCATCTACAAACAATATACCACCCCTTGCTTGTTCTAATATAGCCTTTACTTTTTGTTCGGTCTGGCCTATATAGGCTCCAACCAAATCGGCTCTTGTTACTTCAACCACATGGCCGGTTTTTAGAACACCAAGATCATGAAACATTTTCCCCATCAACCTTGCCGCAGTTGTTTTACCTGTCCCTGGATTGCCTGTAAATATACAATGATATGAAGATGATTCGACAATGGAACTAGTGCTTTCTGCTCGTAAAGTTTTTAATCGCATATCGTTATAAATTCTCATAATATGCACTTTTACATTTGTTAAGCCTACAAGTGAATTCAAACCAGACATTATATCATCGGCAGTTTTGCTATTATCCAAAATTTCATTTTCACTCCATATATCTTCTGGAGTAATTAACTTTTTATTTTGTCTTTTATTCCTGTTTTTATAAAGGTTACTTAATATATCTTTATCAAGTAACTCCTTCATAGCAGCAGCATTACCAAAGTCATAGGTTTTACTTTTTTCTATTAGCTTAATCTTGTTCATTACAGCAATTTTAGCATCTTCGGTTATGTCAAAACCTTCTTTTTTAACATAATCTAAAAAAATCTCATACAATATTTCTGCAGGATAGTCTTCAAAATGTATTTTCATATGGAATCTTCTTGCTAAGCCTTTGTTTTCATTAAAAAATTTAGTCATTTCATCTTTATACCCTGCAAAGATCATTATTATTTCGCTGTTCTTATCTTCTGCAATTTTCAAAATAGCACTTAACATATCATTATTGGTATCTTTAGAACCACCAATTATCGAATATGCTTCGTCTATAAATAAAACCCCACCTTTTGCTTCATCAATATACTTGTTTAGATTATTTAATGCTCCTGCTACATATATTGAAGATAAATTGTGTCTTGAAATTTCCACAACCCTTCCTTTTTTTGTAACACCCATTTCATATAGATACTTACCAATCGCCCTTGCAAATTCGGTCTTCCCAGTTCCAGGGTTCCCTGTAATTATCATGTGAAATGGCGGTATCTTTAATAAGTCCTGTCTTAATTGTGGTGCATTATCAGACGCTGTTTTCCTGCTTTTATTTTTATACAATAGCATTTTTTGTACATGGTCTTTAACCAGCTGCACTTCTTTTTCCCTGCCTATGAAATCATCCATATCCATTATGTCATCAAGGTTTTCTGCACTTAGATTCATAGTTACTGCCTGCATTTGAATATTAGCAATGCTTGGGTCTGTGCTTTCAATACTTAACTCAGTATTTGATACAGTTGAGTAATTTTTCCTTCTAATTGCTGATAAAATTATTTCTAATGGTATTACTGTTATATACATTGTAAGTGTTGTTGGGAATAGCATTAAAAACATTGATATATATGTTATTCCAAGGACCACATTATCTACTGTCGACTTTTTTGAAAACCCTATTTTTTTGTCTGCTATTGAACTTATCCATAGCCCTAAATGAATAGACGCGATGAAGGACAGATAGGATAATATAATCACAAGTAAAAAATTGATTGTTGTTGCATTTATTATATTTACTTGCGTATTTACATTAAAATGGTCATTGACTTTCATTATAAGTCTGCCAAAGCTACCAATGTATATTTTGCTGAAAAGTTTTTGTATCAAACCTACAATTAGCAATATGATGTCTACTGTTACTCTAATGAACCATATTGCTTCGGTTTCATGAAACCTGGATACTATAGCGGACAAACTAATATACATATTACTCATGTATGCATCTACTTTTTGCAAAGCATTTATCATTGTTTCATATAGCCATGTATATTTTGATTTAATAATGGGTAATGATACAGGAACTAATAATACAGCTATTGCTTGCAAAATAAAATGTTTGTATAATATTCCGATTTCCTTTTTATTAAATTCCCTCTTTCGCATTTCTCGTGTTTTTTGCATAGATTTCCCTCCTTTTAGAAAATATTTTTTGATATGATATATTGAACAATGCTTTTTAGAAAACAAAAAGGTCCAGAGAACATAATTTCCCCTGAACCTTAGTTTCGTGTTAAAACCTAAGTATCTTTTAAAAGATACTTTAATAATTCACTAATACAACTTTTATTATATTTTAAATTTAAAGTTTTAGCAAGACAATTAAATATTAACTTCTTTCTAATTCTAAGGGATTAGTAGTTACATATTCCCATTCAAAGTTTGTGGGTGTAATTCTTACAGCTGTTGCTGTCCCTTCCATTACTACAATTGCTTCCCCAGGTGCAAAGGTTTCTAATAACGAAGCACAACCTTCCGATAATTTAAAACTCTTGACTATATCGGATACTACTTGTGGGTTTTGCTGTAGTAGTATTTGTGAAGAGCAGGCATTAATTACTGCCCTTCCTTCTTCGCGTAATATAAACTCCTCAATATTTTGAGTTGCAACTACCAAAGATGCATGATACTTTCTTCCCCTTCTGGCTATTTCCTCTAAAAACTTTGCAGATTCCGGATACTTTATGAATAACCAGGCTTCGTCAATAATTACTGATTTCCTTTCCTTATCTTTTTGTACGAATTTTGTCCACGTATAATCAAGTAAAATAAATGTTGTATAGAATTTTGTAAATTCATCTCGGATCTCTTTTAAGTTGAAACTTGTTATCAAGTTATCGGATAATTTTATCGTAGATTCGCAGTCAAACATTGACATCGAACCATCACCGACTAAAGGTTTCATGGATTCATATAATTCTTCACAGTTGCGTTTACTTTTGATTTTGTTATGCAATGTGCTTAATGTAGGCATTTTTTTCTTTATTTTACCTATTTTATAATCACCCGCCTCTGTTTTTATTCCTCCACTTTCATAAAGAGATGCAGGATCGGAAGTTATTTTATAATCCTGGGTATATATTTCTTTTATAGCTTCTTCTAATGCCGTAGTTTCAATGGGTAATAATGTACGCCCTGCAAATTGTCTTAAATATGAATTCATCAATGCTCTTATAAATGATATTTTTGAGTAGATATCAACAACATATCTTCCATTATCATCTAACTCTTCTTCTATTTCTAATGGATTTATGCCTGTTTTGACCCCTGTGCGAATTGTAATATGTTCACCACCCATAAGGCCTCTTACTATGTTTTCATACTCGTTTTCCGGATCAAATATGATGGATTTAATGCCACCTGCTATAGCAGAACGGCTTGTAAGCAGTTTCATAGTTACACTTTTACCTGAACCGCTTTTGCCAGATATATAGATATGTGGTGTAGATAGATGAGGGGGTCCAATAAATCTATCATAAAACATAGGCGAATTAGTTTGAAAGTTATAACCTAAAAATATCCCTGTATTATGAGATATATCGGCATTCGATACTGGTATTATACATGCAGCAGAACCAGTGGTAAAATTTCTATCAAAATCCCTTATAGTTATATTTGAAATAGGTAAACTGTTAACAAAGGCTTCTTTTTGACGCAATGCATAACTACGTGGAAACATAGCCTTCCTTGAACAAATATTTTCTAGCATATAGCACTTTTCTTCTAGAGCTTCTTCTGTCTTTGCAAACACTGTAATGTCTATCTTTGCTATAAACATTCTATCTCTGTTTGTTTGTATGGCTTCTCTTACGGTTTCTAAATCAGATATTACTGTTCTTAGTATAGGTATTTGATGTATATCTCCTCTTGTTTCATATATATATAATTGACTTTGCGCGGATACTACTTTTTTTGTTAGAGTACTGATAACCAAATTATCTGGAATGTTTTCAATATACGCACTTATTCTTATATCGCCTAACTGAAAAAACTCATCCAGCCATCCTACATATATTTCTCGTGGATATGTTGCTATTGCATATGTCCTTGAGTATATGTTCCTCCCTAAGTATATATTGTTATCTGTTTCTTTAAGTGTATCCGGAACAATAATATCGAAAATATCTAACACATTATCATCAATACTAACTTTTTTATTTTTATCCACTGACTCTTTGGGCTTCAATATTTTCATGTGGAGTGTCCTCGCTTTCCTCTATGTATAATTGTACTTCGTCTAAATTTACCTCTTCTACAACCCCCAAACCGGTTGAGTACAATTCCAAACCGCCTTTGGATAGTACTTTAGATGGAACTATAGACGAACCTTTATTAAGCTCACGATATAGTAAATCGATTATCTGTGTTGTATTGAGGGGAATACAATTTATTTTTGCCCTGGCCAATGCATTGATTATTGTACCGGTATAACGATCTAAAGCACCTATGGATTTTTGTTTATCATACATATCGTCAGAACATACAACAGCATAACTGCGTCTTACATATACACCTCTGTCTTCCATCATCTTATTTAAGTAAAGTCGCATTTTTGAAGCATATCCTCTTGTCTTTTCGTTGTATAATTCGTCTGCATCTATTACCTTATCTATTTGCTTTATAGTATCTTGAGTGTTTATTCGTTCAGTTGTTGTTATGAATTGCACGGGAAACTGTAAAGACATGGCTGTTTGCATTAACTGTTCTTCTACAACGGATTGTTCGGCTTGTGATAATAGATGAAAGTCTAAACTTCCCATAGCTATAATCCTGCGATATCGGTTCTGTGTCAAATATATGATACCATCATGTATGTCCTCTATCCCCCATATTTTTTTTATTTCTGATTTTTCTTTTTTTGTATATTTATCTTCAATTTCTTGTTCATTTACAGATGCTTTTTTACCAATCTCAGCTGCTTTTCTTTTGTTTTTTGCTTCAGGACTATACATTTTTAAGTATACTGCTGTTCCGATGATTACCATCGCTGTTAAAACTAAAAACACAATAGTAACAATCATTTTTTACATCACCTTCTATAAATAATGTTTTTATTTCTATCTATATATTGGATTTTTACCGTTAAATATTTTAAAAACGACATACCATGTGGCTTTAAAAACATAAATAATACTCCTATTATTGAAACTGCTACACACATGATGATCTTTATTATTATAGCAATACTGCTTGCTTTGCCAGCTATCATTTCTGCCAGGCCACCACCTATAGGTACAAACAATATTATTAATACCATTACTACAGTTAACACCAAATATATAGTTTGCTTTAAAGTTAAATATCCGCCTACTATTTTTTCTTCCGTATTAATATCAAAGGGTATAGGAAAACTTCTCATATTGTTCCACCTCATTTTTATAATAAAAATGTGGCACGAGGCCACGTTTTTATATTGTTTGAAGATATTTTTATGTAAGAAGTATTATATATTAAATGCAGATAGTAATACTCCCGTTATTATTGTTGCTAACCCTAATACCGCTGCTCCTATTCCCACCCATAGAAGTGAGGAAATTTTTTCTGCTCTGCCCTTTGGATTGTTAGCATTTATAATAATTGAAATTGCTATGATAACTACTGCAATAAAAATAATTGCCCCACCTAATGGTAATGCATATGATTTCACTGTATCTATGAGGGTATTGCTTAAATCTCTGGCTGTCTTTTTATCTATGTCGGCAAACGCTGTCATTGGAGTTAATAAAGTTAGCAAAAACGTTAATAATATAGATGTTGCGATAAATGATGATTTTTTAATATATTTTTTCATAGTTAATGATCCCCCTTAATATTATTTCATTATATTTGATATATGTTGAGCTATTCCAACTATAGTAGGTATTCCCCAGAACAGCATTAAACCGCTTAAAGCAACTAACATACTGGCTAGTCCAATTTTTTTCCCTGTTCCTGACCGCATTAATGAACTAGCGATATAAAATATCGCACCTATTGATAGTATTACTATGGCCAATGGAACTGCTAAAGATGATATGTAACCATATAGAGCATAAAGACCTTTTGTTATTCTAGTTGTAAATTCTTGTGGACTTACGGGCTGTATTTCTGGTATTAATAATGTTTTACTGTACATTTTTTCACACCCTTCTATATGTGGTATGCAGAAATTTTAAGCTGCTCGTCTTATATGCCTAGGTAATTTAATTTCTTGTTGTTTAAACCATTTTCTGTACTCTTTACTACCTGTACATGTTACTATTGTAATTACATCTTCCTGATATACTGCTGTTATACCTATGCCATCATGCTCTATATGCAAATCATATTTATTCGTCTCTTTTCCTCTTAGAGTAGGTTTAAACGTTACTATGTTCCCGTTCTCTAATACTTCTAACAACTTATCTTTTACTGCTGTTTCATCTATTTGTTCTACTCTTTTGTAATATTGCTCTATTGAATGCCTGGTAATTTTTATACTCCTGAAATTTAGATCCTTTATTTTATTCTTTTTTATCTCCACAAACATTTTCCCCCTTCCTCTTTTTGTATTAACCTAGTTTTTGCTTTTGTTTATATCTGCATATTCTTTGATACATGGCTCCGAGCGTGATTCCTTTTAATTCTTTAATCTCACAGGCTTCTCTTAACGTTATATCGGGATTATCCTCTAATAGATTTATAACTTCAATTACATCGTTTTCTGTTACATTTTTGTAGAATACTTTTTTCTTTTTATTATTGCTTGATGAATTTACGCCCATATCTTCCAGAGCATTATCGACTGTGCTGTTTTTTAATATTGAAACTAGCATTGCATACCAATTTTCCGTATAATAATCTATTGACTTTACTTTCTCATGCATACTATCAACACCTTTCAACAATTAAAATATTTTTTTCAAGTACCTTTTTTTTGTTGAAGAACGTGCGATTATCTGCTAAAATAGGTCGTAGTTGAACCATGTTAAGCGTATAGCTCAACAGTGTTTAACTGATTCATGTAAGAATTAATACCTGATACCCAGTGTCCCATACGCTGGGTATCACCCATTTTTTTTAATCGCTTTTTTCCGTGATACCATTTTCCTTTAACATTTCGATTATTTCGTTTATTCCGACATCTAGATATTTTGCTAACTTTTCTATGACATTTAATGTCGGGTTAAACTGCTCACCTTGTTGTATTTGTGTTATATAACTTTTTGATATGCCACTTTCTTTTGCCATAGCTCGAATTGAATGCCTTTTAGCTTTCCTTGCCTCTTTGATAGCTTCTGATAATTTCATAATAGCTGGCATGAATACCGCTTAATTTAATTTATTCGGGATGTGCTGTACCCCCCCCTGCCAAATCCCACCTTTCACTTTTTAATAGTAGTCTATTGTTAAAAAAAGCTGTTATTATAATATTGTCCATTATATTGGACAATATGCAAGTTCGATATATGGCATTTATTGCCGATTATATGTAATATTTTAGATGTATCGTTAATATTATCCTCCTAGCTTAATATTTTGATTTTCACTCTGCATTTACGGACTTGTGACCGTCAGATTATATCTGGTTGCATTACAGAAGAGCATCAGCTCTTCTTCTTCAGAATATTAAGCTGCTTCCAGTTCCTTCCCATCTATTTTTAGATGCGTATTCTCTCTTACCATAGCTGCTATCGTTTGAGAAGCTACTGGCTTAAATATTGTTAAGCATTCAGCGTTGTCTAGGATCATGAAATAATCTACACCCAGAAGTTCTCTGAGTAATTTTGATATCTCTGCACCCATTTTTATCTTTTCTGAAGTGCTTATCAATATTGTATTTCTTGAGTTATAGGTTAATTTGAAGCATTCTTTTATTTCTCCAGTCGATTTTATTACCTCCTGGAGTTTTATTTTAGTATGCCTCATCTTATCATTAAGCCCGGACATTAACATCTCGGACTTTTGGTAGGAATACTCTATTCCTGCCTGTATAATTTTTTCTGTTTGTATTTTGTTTTGTTCTGATTTTTGTAACATTGTTTTTATTCTTTCTAATTCTTTTGCAGTAACAGCTTTATTTTTAATCTTACTCTTGGTTTCCTGCAATTTTATTATTTTAGCTAAAATGCTATCTTTCGTTTCCGTATTTTCCTTCTTTATTTTTAAACTATCGTTTTTAATAGCATTTATTTTTATATCAATGTATTCCATTTCTACATCCAATTTCCTGATTTTATCAGCATTCTCCTTTTCGCTGACTAGCAATTTTTTCTTTATTGTTTCTATTTCATTAGCCAGCTCCTTAGCTTCTACAGTTATGTCTTTTAATTTTTTACCTGTAGTAGCGTGTATCTGTGCTACATGCTCTTCCGTAATAACTTGCTGACATGTATTACATTTTAACCCCGGTTTCAATTTATTTGCCTCTTTGGCCATGTCAGCATATGTTTTACGGTATGTTTCTAATTGGTTATTTTTTATAAGCAATTCATTTTTAAATTTATCTATTGCTTCATCCTTATGCAGTAATGCTTTTTCCTCAATTAGATTAGCTTTTTTCTTCATTAAATTTTCTAATTGGTTATTTATTGTATCGGCATTATTGTTATATTTATTAAGCAGCCGATTCAACTTTGATATTTCATTATCTATAGATGAAATATCAAGGTCATTACTAGCATCATCCATCAATTTTGTTAGGACGTCGTATTGGCCTGTAATATGAAGAATATCCTTTTCGTACTCACTTAATTCTGCTCTTTTATTTCTTAGAAATAATGGGACGTCATTGAGATTTTTACCAGCCAATAATTCCTTACTTTGGCTGTCTAGACGTTTCATTATTTTTTCTTGTGGAATATCAAGCAAAATACTGTACAATAGACCCTGTGCATCCTTTTTGTATTCCGATGCCCATGCAACAAAATATTCTGGATTTACTATACTTAAAAACAAGTGCTTTGAATAGCATATACTTTCCATTTGTGCCTGTGTTAAAGGCAATTCGTCTAGTAATATGCTTAACGTTTTACCGCTTTTTTTCCTCTCTAATATATGCCTTCCTTGTTCACTTTCAAAAATGACACGAACCTGCATTGAATTACACTCGTCATTCATTAGGTAAGTGTCCCTTGTTTCTCCCATTTTGTCTGTACCAATAAAGGCCCATACTATTGAGTCTAGCAGGCTTGTCTTGCCTGTATGGTTATCAGAGTATATGGCAGTTACTTGGTCATTAAATTTAAATGTCTGCGAATCTTTAAAGGCTTTAAACCCTTTCATAGTTACTTCCTTTATAATTATTTTTTTAAAACAATCCATTTTTATCCCCTTTCTCATTTTTTTTAAAAAATATAGCTATGACAATATTTTTAATATATAAATTATCATAGCTATATATTTTTTATTTACCTGAGTGTCGCAATCAGATCTGATCAGAATGGCAAATCATCATCTTCGTCTAATCCCAAGAACTGAGTTGTTGGCATTTCATCTGGATTGAATCCTTTTTCATAGTTACCAGTTTCATTCTTATCCTTTTTACTATCAGCAAAAAAGGTTTCTTCAGCAATAACTTCTGTTACGTAATGCTTTTTCCCTTCATTATCTTCCCATGACCTTGTTTGAATTCTTCCAACTACTGCAACCTGTTGACCTCTTTGGAAATACTTACTGCAAAACTCTGCAGTTTGTCGCCAGGCAATAATAGGGATAAAGTCAGCAGTAACAGGATCATCCTGTTTTGAATATTTTCTGCTTACAGCTAGGGTAAACGAGCACGCTGCAACATTATTAATTGTATACCTCAGTTCAGGGTCTTTAGTTAGCCTCCCTAATAAAATAGCTTTATTCATATTTTTCTCCTTTATAATATTTTTTGGAAATAAAAAAAGGCCCAGAGAACACAATTTTCCCTGAACCTTTTATTCTTGTTTTAACCTAAGCATCCACGAAAGGATACTTTAATAAATAACACGTAACACGCACTATTATTAGTATATAGTTATAATTGTTATAAGTCAACATTGGATTATTATGGAATTTCATGTTGACATATACTTTCTTTATGCTCTTATGCACTTTCAGGCATTGTCTTAATAAAAAACTGTTTTAAATAATTGTTGTATTCAGTTATATTGCTTTCATTCTTATCTTTGACTATATAGTCCAGTATGCCTTCTGTCTTTGCAGATACGTTATCAGCATTGCTTACGATAATAGACTCTATAGTGCTTGGTAAAACTGTAGAACCGTTTTCTAGTGTACCGTGGTGCGATAATATGCCGTGTAATAAAATATCTTCTAATTGCGTAGGAAATTCTTTTATAGTTTTAATATGAGCCTTAACTATGACCGTTCCTAAATATGAATGACCAAATAGTCTACCCTTTTCCGTGATTTCCATGAATGGGATATCTCCATATTCTTCTATTTTCCCAATGTCATGCAGTAAAGCTATTGTACTAATTATTTCTTTTGTTTCGCCTGGAAGCTTGTTTGTATCTGATATAATATTCGCATACTGATACACTTCTATAGTATGTCTAGCTAATCCGGACAAATAAGTGTGATGCATGTTTTTACCAGCATACATTGAAAAATATTTTGTATTAATATTTGGGTTAGAAAATATTAAATTTAAAAGTTTTTTTAAATAAGCATTTTTTAATTGATTATTTATTATATGAAAGTATTGCTGCTTCATGGTTTTAGGTGTTATGTCTTCAACTGTCTCCACGAACGATGTTATGTCTATTTCGTTTTTGGGAGCAAGCTTAATATAATTTTTATTTTGTTCGTATACTAATACAAGATGTAAGTTATCTTTATACAAACTTGCTTTAGCTTTTAATTTAACGATGTCTCCGATTTTCAATTTATCGGTCTCTTCATCATAATTCCATACCTTGAGGTTAATGGTACCTGTACCATCTATCAAATTAATATCGAAATATTTCTCGGATGAATTGTTATTTTTGAATTTAACTTGTTTTTCTTTTATGCAGGCATACATTGTAACTGTTTCATTTTTTTCGGCCATTTGACGTGTTATTTCAATTATTTTTCGATATTTTTCCATAGTTTCACCTTCCTATTTTGATTTTTTATTTTTTTAAACTAAGGTTAAAACCCCTTCTTCTGTCAGAACCTTTAAGTTCATTTTGTTTATAATTTGTTCGGTAACATCAGTAGTATTACCATTGAAATCTTCCTTTTCGTCTGTTATCTTTCGTTCCTTTACTATTTGTCCCTTTAGGATATGAGGATAACTGCAATCTATGTAACCGTCTATTAGCCCCGACCCTCCTATTAATCCTATTTGCCCTATAGTAAAAGGTATGAGTGGTCTTTTTTCCGTGTTATCTAATAAATTTTCTATGAACAGGTCTTCTATCATTTTTGTATCATTTAATTGTTCAGCTAGCTCTGCTACATCAAATACTGCTCCTTTAAATATTTTTACTTCTGCTTCAGCTGCAGGAATTTTATATTGACCTGTTTTTAACATAGTTACATCCGGAATTAACTCAGGGTATGTTGCCTGTTTTACTAACATATTAACTATGTTTTGATTGCTTTCCTTCTTTTTTCTCACTCCGAATATGGCTATTTGCTTATATTTTTTAAATTCGCTTTCTGTGAATTTATATATAGAAATATTATCAAAGTTATCAGATAATATTCTTGCTATATCAGGAGTTACACGATAGTAAGGGATAACATAGATTAACAGGCCACCATACATTAAATGGTAGAGCGTTTCAACTAAAAACTTTTTTTCAGACCTCACATTATGTCCATCAGAATAGACTGTAAGATACGGAGGATTTAGGTACATCATATGAAAAGCTTCATGTGATATTCTAGATCCAAAATAACTACCTTTCCCCATCCTAGTTAGGCGTTTCCTGGCTTCTTCTGCCCTGATTTCGTCAAGCTCTATACCATAAGTTTTGCATTTGGTCCATTCGGCCAGATATGATAATGCTTTACCACATCCACAACAAGGATCTAAAATATTACTTATAGTACTTGATGGAAAAGTTATAGCTCTTTTAATATGAGCTAGATTGTCTCGGTCTGTTGGATAATAACCCATCTTTATGTTGTTCCACAATCTACCCGCTGCATTACTGTCTATTTCATTGCGTTTTTTTATACTGCTCAAATACTTGTTGATTACTTCTGAAAACTTTGTGTAGTCCGGAGTTAATACTTTAAACAATTCTAATGCTTTTAATATGGAAATACTGGCTTTAGATAAGCGCAATATTTCCATTTCGTCAAGATAAAGCTTTAAAGAAAGCACATTGTTGTAAAGCTTTGTCTTTTCTGCATTTAGTTCAGTTTCTAAATCTTTATCATACTTTTTGATAATTTTTTCGTGTAGCCTTATCATATTAGCTACTTGCTTTTCTGATGAACGTACACATTCATCAATTTTTACGTCTACATATAATACATCTGACATTATACATCATCTCCTTTTTATTTTTATAATAAAAAATAGCAAGAAAACTTATATTATTTTATATACGTTTCCTTGCTATCATCATTTTAAAATACAAAAAGGCCCAGAGAATATGATTTCTCTAGACCATTTTTTCTTTTTAGAACCTAAGCATCCTTGAAAGGATACTTTAATAATTTACCTTTACAGTGTTTATTATATAACATTTATTTTGCTTTATCAAGATTATATTTCATTGTTACGTTCTATAAGCCTGTCTATGACTGCTATTATACTGCGTTTTTCAGGTCTTATATGTCTAATCCTTAATTGTACCTTATCTTGTGTATTAAGTTTTAAATTAGTCCAACCAGGGTGCGGACATCTTGCATCTACACCCCCAGGCAACCTTACGAAAGTAAAACCTTCGTTGATAAGAGATACAACCCCTATGTATTTTCCACCTACGACATAGCGTTTTGCAATATTTATGTACGGATCTGGAATTGCTTTTTTTATGGATACATTTAGTATTTCATTTTCTGCATCAATTTCCGTTATAACACACTTTAATTCATTTCCAACGGATATTATATTTCTCAAATCTGAGACAAAGGACCAAGTTATGTCTTGATACCCTATTTTACTTTCCATCCCATAGTACTCAGCTATTACCATTTTCCTACCGACTGCCAGAATGTTGCATGTGATTGTCTGCCCAACTTCGAGTTCGGGTATTTCCTTTCTCCTTATTCCCATTGCTTTTGCCCTGTTGCCTACTGCTATTTCTCCTTCTCTGTCTATTTCTTCAATAACATATTCAATATTTGAGCCTATCATAGCATATAACATATTTTTATTTTTCTTTTCATCTTCATATGTCATACCACCTTTTAATGCTAGTGGTATGATAACCTTGACGGTATCCATGCAAAAAACGACTAGACATGGGGCATCGCCGTGTTCCTCCACAGCAACTACCTGTTCTCTTAGTATTTTATTCGTTTGTCTTGATTCGTAAATTGCTATCCAGGCATCCTTTTCCTTATTTTGTATTTGTTCTAATACAGATATACTCATGTGTTTACCTCCAAATCCTTTGTTTTTTAACTAACATTTTTTTGTTTATTGATTACTAACCATGGCTATCCATGTTCTTAACGCCTTGTCTGCTTTTTTAGGTAACATTCCTATTAGCTTGTTTTCTTTATCAGGATGATCTTTTATTTTGGCATTGTTAAAAGAAGCTTTAAATTGTTTTATTACTGCCGGATTTTGTGGCAATATCGCCCCTATATAGCTGTCTCCTTCGATGGATTCTACTTCTAGCCATGGAAATATTCCTCTAGGAAAAACATTACTGGTATTCCCTCCTTCTAATATTTGCTTTTCCCTTGGATTGTAAACTGCTGTCCAGCTTCTAAAATTAAGAAGATATCCCCATAGATATGCTATCAAAGATCTCAGTTCAGGGTCTCTTGGGGTGTTTTCCTTTAATATATATTGAGTAAACTCTTTACTGTTTAGAGAAAAATTAATACTTATGTTTTCTGCCGTATTCAATGCCCATTTTATATATTGTGCTGCTACAATAGCGCCTAAGCACTCAGATTCCCGTGTTGATGCTAAACCAAATTTAATTGTTTGGTAGAAAAGCTTCTGCAATCCCTTGATTTCCATATTTACACTACCGGGGATAGGTGACTCAATGCGTGCATAAACCGTATCGGGTACGGGATCTTGGTTTTGGGATTCGATATCTTTCTTTTCTATATTAAAACCATAATTTACCCTGTTATTTATAATAGCCAGGAAGGTTGTATACTTTTTGCCTTTTTTTGATGTAAACTCAATTTCCTCTGTTTTACCTTTTTCTAACAACGATATAATATCATTTTCCTTTAAAGTATATCCTGAATAAATTTTATTTATCTTTAAATAGCACTTACTACAAGTTAAGGCATTCTGACTTTTCTTTAATGAAATCATGCAATTCGGACAAATCAATTTTTCCATAAAGCGTCTCCCCTCCTTTCTCATATTTTAAATAATTAGCCATTTCCATATCACAGAAAAATCTAATTATTTGTTCATGTGTTTCCATACGGTAAAGTGAGGGGTCTTTGATGTCATTTGCTGTGTTTTTTATAGCCTTGATATAGTTTGATATGATAACTTCTATAAATGCTAACCTAGACTTTAGTTCCCTCATATCTTTTTCCTTAGAATATTCGCTATATAAGTCATTAAAGGCTTTTTTTAATGCTTGGGAATTAGTAATATCTTCGATTAAAATATTCGCCACCCCTTTATTAATTAATAATTAACAAGATGTATCCTACATAAAAAATGAGTCATTATTTGTTTTAACTTTTTTATTTTGTTTTATAGTATTTATTGCTTTTTTGTTCGGTTCTTTTGCATAGTTTTTAAACCCCTTTGGCGCATATATAATTTCTGTTATTGCTTCATCTTTATTTTCGCTTATTGGTTCTATTATTGCTTTTGATTTTGCACTGATTTTGTCAAAAACATCGGCTCCTATCTCTGATGGTTTGTTTTTTTCTACCCAGTGCGGGATATAATCAGAAATTTTGCATGGAGAAGTTTTTTTGTACAAATAATGTTTATTCCAGCCGACTTTTTTGACTAATAATGGGTTATTACCCTTTACCATTACTATTGCTATATCTTGCGGCAACTGCATTATTTCTTCAGGATTTAATAAATATCGTTTCCCTTCTCTTACTGTTTGCCGGCCATAATCAAAAACACCTTCTAATCCTAATTGTTTGGTAGTTCCGTAATCTTTTATAGTAGCTGTGCCTATTGAATCCGACATAAATCTTGCTGTAGAAATATCGTTGCAGCCTAAGCATAGCTTTGTATCGCAGTTAGATATAACTATTTCTGACCCTTCGTTATAATATTTTTCTTTTAATTGGGCAATGCTTTGGATTATAATATGACAATGTAGCCCTCTGCTCCTCATAGTAGCTATTTTTTTAACAAAATCAGGGATTTCACCGATATTTGCAAATTCGTCTAACATGAAGTAAACTTCTTTTTCACCCTTACCGCCGTTTTGGTCTGCATAGTTAATTAACCTTGTAAAAAGAAATGAATAGTATAAGCTGGCAAGATAATCTAAAGCTGAACTTGTGTCTGACATTATACAAAAATATGCACATCTTTCTCGTGCAGGTGATTCTAAGTCTATATCATTAGTTTCCGTCATCGCTGTTATTGTTTGATTTTGGAATACTTGCAACCTTGTACCTAATCCTATTATTACTCCTGTTCTTACATTATCACTAGCTTGTTTATATATGTTGTATGGCGCTTTTGCTGGATGCGTTAATGGTAGCTTTTCAAATATCATATCTACCATAGTGCTATCAGAACTTGATAATAATTTATAAAGCTCTGCTATGTTATGCTTATCCGGAGGATATTCTGTTGCTATATATATGGCTAAAGCCTTTAATAAGTTTTGCTCAGCCCTATCCCAAAACATATCGCCGCTTACTTTTGTACCCGATCTTGTGTTTTTTATAACTACGTCCGAAAACAATTGTGCCTTTAAGTCAATATTGTTTCCAGAAACTTCACTCAATGGATTCCACCTGTCAGAGTGTGTTGGTTGTACAAGATTAAATACTTTCACATTATAGCCTATGGATTCTAAGTATACGACCATGTCTTGGTACAGTTCTCCTTTAGGATCAGTTAATACCATAGATTGACCCATTTTTGCAACTTGTAATATGTTGTTGCGTACAAATGAGAAAGATTTACCACTTCCAGAAGCTCCAAATACTATTATGTGTTTGTTCCCAAATGTTTTCCCTGATTGAGATATTATTTTTTTATTGTATTCTCCGAACATGATGTTATTACACTTAGAAAGTGTTGTTACATCAAATACTTTATTAACAGTTTTTTCATCCATCCACTTTGCGGTACCAAAAGTTCCGTCTGATGAATACTTGACACCTCTCTCATCCGTTTTTTCACTTGCATATTGCAATTTTGAAAATGCTATTGCTATAAATATAATTGCAGTTAATAATGCCCATGCAATTAGTCCTTCTTTTGTAAACATATGCCCCAAAATTATTTCGGGTTTAAAGCTTATAGCTGTGTAGCTTATTTCTTTGCCTATTGTCCATGCTTGAGATGATATGAATAATTGTACTAAAATGCCTGCTAGAATTCCTATTCCTGATAAGCTAAGTATAGCTATCAATATAACTCCAATAATTTTTTTCATCAATATTTTCTCCTAAGTTGAAAAACTTATTTATTTAATTGTATCATATATATTTTGATGTCAAATAACCGGTTAGAACCTTATTGGCAATGAACAGCGAAGGAAATATAAGGGGGTTTATTATGGGCAAAAAAATTAAAGAAGACGGATACCATAAGTCCGGCACATTGTAGACTGTTGACCGTATCGTCGTAGAGTGATTATACAAAAAGGAGCCTAAAATTTAGGCTCCTACCCACCCGGATAGATTAACATTTCAAAAAAAAATATAATTTATCGCGGACTGTATAAGAAAATGTTAGAAAGTATTTTTACAATATCATGGCTTAGTATGGTTGTCAAACACGAATAATCTTACACTAGATACATTGTTATTTGAGGTGCTTTTAACTTATTAGCTTGTGTTCTAGACAATGTTGTAGTAATAACTTTTTTTGGCCATGTGCTTTAAATATAACTATAATTATATTTTTTTCTATAGAAACAATTATTCCTTCACCAAATTTCTTATGTTTTATAGTTATTCCTTCCATTAGTTTAAATGATTCAAATTCATTTATAGATGTATCTTTTTTAACGATTGTATTAGATTTTATAATACTCTCTAATTCAAAAATAAATCTGGATTTCATTACCTTTAATTTGTTTTTATATTCTATATTTACTATATCTACATATTTTCTTGCTCTTGTTATTCCAACATAGCACAATCTACGTTCTTCCTCCATAAGATGCAAATTATTATCTTTTTCTTCTGAAATGGCCTTATAAGTAGGAAAACAACCCTCTATCATATCTACAATAAATACATTGTCAAATTCCAATCCTTTGCTTGAATGCAAAGTTGATAATGTTACAGCATTTTTGTACTTGTTGTTCTTTGAGTTTTCTATTATTTCTTTTAAATATGTAAGCCGGCTCAAAATTTCTGGCAAGGTCTCTATCCCTGTAGATATAGATTTCAACGTTGAAAGTATTGTATTCAAGTACTCTATTGAGTAACCTATGTCTTGACATGCTCTTTGCAAATACCCACCATAATCAAAACCAAACTCTATATAGTTTATTACAAACTCAGCGCTCTTATCTTGCAAGCTAGCGAATACTTTTTTTAACTTTTGAAACCTTTTAATATGTCTTACATTTACTTCAGGTGCATCCATTAATATATCAAATATGTTTCTGGTGTCGTTGTTTATGTTTACTTGTTCTTTCAGGTATTCAAGCATTTTTTTTGTTATATAACTGTTTAACTTATAGTATATTTTCTCAAATGCTTCAAGGTCCTGTATGTTCATAATTAGTTTCATGAAGGATATTATGTCTTCTGTTACCCAATGATTAAAAAAATGCGGCTTTGCATCCCGTATATAAAATGGTATATTGTTTTTATCTAGTATATCAGCTATTGGTATTGCTGATATGTTTGCTCTGTATAATAATGCACATTCTTTTTTGTTTTCTATCTTTTGTAAAACGTCGGCAATGTATCTATATTGTTCGGTATCATCTTTTAAGCTTATTATTGTAACATCCCTGCCTGCTTCTTTATCTGTAGCAAGCTGCTTATCAAAACGTTCTTTGTTTTTTAGTATGAATTTATTTGCAACCTCAACTATTTTGGCAGTAGAACGATAATTTTTTTCCATTAGTTGTATTTTAATATTAGGATATACTTTCTTATATGCGAGCATTGTCGCAGGGGTACATCCGTTCATTGAGTATAGGCATTGGTCATCATCTCCTGCAAAAAACACATTATCTTCCGGATATGCCAAAAGTCGAATTATATGGTTTTGTAATACGCTAGTATCTTGAGCTTCGTCTATTTGTATGTATTTATATATGCTTTTATATATGTTTAAAATATTCGCATTTTTTCTTAAAATATCATATGCGCCCATTACCATGTCACTAAAGTCCATGTAGTTGTTTTCTCTTTTTTGACGTTCGTATTCTATATAGATTTCTTTAAACTTTGGAACATCTATTTCCATTCCATTGAAATTATTTTGTGGTCTGTAGAGCATATTTTTAATATAATTTATAGTATTTGTTAGGTCATCAAATTTATCATCATTAATGTAATCGCCGTTAATATCATAATATATTTGTTTCAAAATAGTTGTTTTTGTTACCTTGACATCATTATCACTATTGCTTTCTATAATTGTTGGTAAAGGCATTTGCCTATTTCTATAGAAATCTCTAATAACTGAATAAGCAAAGCTGTGTATAGTTGAAAAGTGAGCTTCCACACCGCAAAGTTCTCCAAAAGTTTTTGTAAATCTGTGCTTCATATCTTGTGCAGAAGCTCTGCTAAATGTAAGTGTTAATATGCTCTTTGGATTAATCTTGTGATTTATTATTAAATTTGCAGTCCGACTTATGATAACGGTTGTTTTTCCACTTCCAGGAACACTTATTAATGCCATAGAACCATCTTTATGCAACACAGCTTGCTTTTGCTGTTCATTTAAGTTAATATTATATTTGTTTTTTAAGAAGTCAATAAACTCCCTATCATCCATTAAGTATTTATTCCTTTCTCATCTTGATTATTTATATCCTTTTCTTTATACTTGTTTAATATATATCTCATTCCTTCTTCAATTAGGTCATTGGTGTTTAGGCCTAGTTTGATAGCCAAGATCCTTACTTCTTTGTACAGTTCTTCGTTTATTGTTGTATTGATGTTTTTCCTCATAATAATTGTTCCTCTTCCAATATATTATTCTCTAATTTATTATTGCACGGGATTTTTGTTAGGCAGACATCCCGATAAACTGCATACTTTTATATTAATTTCCGCTCAGTTAATTATACTATATTGTCACATTGCTGTCAATATAACTATGTACATGTACAACAATGTTTCTTTTAATCTTTATAACTTTTATTAGTGTCTATTATTACCATATTGTTTTTGCCATCCCATTCTACGTTGAAATCTATTACCTTTGCTATATCTCTGAGTTTGAAATAGTTATTATCACGTATATTATAGGCTTTAAGGCTCGTTAACCTGTCATCAACGTATAACTTAGATAAAGTTGATTCTGCATATTCTATTTCATTGCTTTTGAAATTATCCAGGATAGATGTAGGACTTATTATAGTTACATAATCCTTGTTTTCTGTCTTGTAACCAGATAATTCACCACCTACAGAAGCATAAGCACTTCTAGTTAATATATTTATACTGTTTTTTTGTTGATTCCACAATACTTCAAATTGTTTGTTTGTACCATTTATAGCACAGGCTAAATCTCTTAACTTAAAATAATTATGTCCCTGTATATTATAAGCTGCGAATTTTACTTCTTTACCGTTTAATATAATATTAGAAGTTGTTGGATTTGCTGCTTCGCCATTGGCTTTCCGTCTTTCTAATTCTACTTTTTTTTGTTCATAATAGCCTTTTAGCTGTGTTTCTGTGAGTATAATGCTTGTGTTTTCTAAATCTATAGTGCTAGATTCAGGACATGCTATGGCCTTTATATATGGTAAATGTTTTTCGCAATGTTGATCTAACTTAAAAGAATTATGATAATCACTATTACTCACTAAAAAGTAATATGTTAACCATCTATATTCGCCTTCATCTAATGTTCCGTCCATGGTGAGGCCTTCTATATAACGACTAGTTGCATCCCATATTAGCCATTCCCCATCTACATATACCAAATTCCATGCGTGACCGGGGCTTTCTTCGTCTTCTCTAGGTACCCCAGATACTATGATTGATGGTACATTTAATTTTTCGCATAACAACTGTACAGCCTTAGCATAGCCAAGGCATACGGCTTTATTATCTACCAAACATCCATACGCTTCATAAGATTGATCAAGTTCAAAATAAGAATTAAGAGTAGGCTTTTTACCTTCTACTATGTCGGAATCGTATCTGCAATTTACGGCCAGATATCTATTGATATAAAATAATTGTTCTCTCACAGTATCGTATTCTAATGCTTCTTTTACTATATTATCTGCTACTTGATGTAAAGTATTAAACCTTTCCGTATAATTCCTATCTTCATATTTAATCATTTCTTTTTTATATATTTCCTTAACTACTTCATGATCTGCTTCGTTATATCCTCGTTTCGCACTCTCATAATGATTCCAATTAATATGTATTTTTATTTTTTGAGCATCTGATAAAGAAAAATCTACGTGATTAAGTGTTATGCTGTGTAGCGTTGCATAATATGACAACATTCTAAAGCTTTCTCCTATGGTTATAGCTAGATCATTATGAGGTATTGAGCTTGTATAAAATTCTGTCGTATATATGCCTTTTTTATAATTTTGGTAAACTTCATTTAAAATCTTGTAATTGTCTAATTCAGTTTTGCTTATATCGTTGTTTTCTACATTGTTAACTGAAATGTTTTGTGCCAATCCGGTATTAGTTAAAAGCATTATAAACATTCCTATCAATAGAATGATTAGCAGCTTTGATATATTCGTCAATTTTTTTATCATAGGTTTCACCCCTATCCCTTTTATGTTTTTGCAAAGCACACTGCTTTATTATATTATTAATGCACCTTTTATCAATTAAACGAAAGGTGCATTAATAATACAAATATTTTATCATGATTATATAGTAGCAACAGTATATAATGATAGCAAATAGTCATCAACACCTTTATATCTGCTATCCCATTTTGCAGATATTACTTTTATATTTTCTTGCTGCAATATCTTTTTTACTGTTTCTACTCCTACTCTGACCTCCTCTTTTGTGTACTTATCCATGTCAAAGTCTTCAATTACTGTATGCACTTTTAATAACTTTAACATAGGTACTAAGAATTTGTATGAATTAATACCTGGAATTGCAACATAAGGCTCTCCTGATAAATAATTTGCTACGTCTGCCTTTAGTGGACCTTCTGTTAAACGTATTTGACCATTTACAGGTGTTCCCACAATATGAATATAGCTTTTTGCCGATGTCCCATTTTCATAGTTTGCTGAAGAGAAATAACGATATTTTCTTTTATTGGAGTTATCTATTCGCACTTGCATTCCTTGTATTTCTCTTCTTTCATTACGTACCGGTATCAAAAAACCTGAATTACTATAAAAATCCCAATCATTATATTTATCACTAAAAAAACCTGCAATCCCTTTCAAGTCATATTTTAGTGATAGTTTCCAGCATATCCTTTTTCTTATATCATCTACTTGTGGTATGCTTTTATATTGGTTTTCTTCTATAGTTTTTTTAGATAATCCACGTTGTAGAAGGTTAGTTTTATGTTTGTCAGACAATGTAAGCATATCTAAAAATTCCGTGTAAACTTTATGCCTTTCAGATATACTTTTTGCGTTTTGTTCTTCATCCAAGTACTGCCTGCGTTTTGTTTCCTTATAGGAGATATTGTCTGATGTAGATTTGTATATCCCGTCTCCTGACTTCAGCATCTTATATGCTTCCTTTGTGTCAACTTCTTTTAAGTAAGCTATTAGATGAAGTATTCCACCATGAGTACCACATTTAGGACATCTGAAAACGTTTATAAATCTATTAAGATTAAGATGGTATTTAGTGTCTCCACTAGGACAAAAAGGACAGCAAGCTGCTACTTCTTTTGTTGTATGAGTTTCGTTTTTTATTCGTAATCCTAAATCTCTCGCTATATCAACTATGTCATATTCTAGCAAATCAATACCATGTTTACCCATATATTATCTCCTCTTTGTTATTATTAACTTTTCTATTCCGTTCTCCTTATTTATTAATAAACTTCATAAAAGAAAAAAGGGCTTGTAATCTGCTTTGTTATTTTACAAACCCTTTTTTACTATTTATTTATAAAATCCAGTCTTCTTAAAACAATTTCTACCATGTGAGTGTTTCATTAAATTCTGTAAGAGTTCCATCGAACTCTCCATTGAATTCTTCTAGTATATCTTCGTCTATATCTTCGTCCATTATTTCTCCTGATGCATTTGTTTCTTTTGTGTCTAATGTATCTGTTTCTAAGTCTGAGGATAAATGTTCTTTTACTACTACTACTTCTCCATTATTATTTTCTTCCTCATTTTCATCCTCAAATACGCCACCTAGTGATCGGGTCATTTTCTGCATTCCTTTTGAGTAGGCTAGCATTTCTGCAGCAGTTTCAGGTGTTAACTTTTGTATTGCTGCAAAGGTAACTTGGCTATAAGTTGCTTTTGATAAATTACCTACAGCTCTTTTTAGACTTATTTTGGTAACTACATCTGTCTTTCTTATAGGTGTAGTTACAAGTCTTGTAATGTATTTCCTCCAATTTGTTATTGACATTGTTGGAATATCAATATAAATTGGAAATGTGTCTCCTTGGCGCAGGATGAATATACGATGCTTATCTGAGCATTCTTTGCCTACATCTGGGATAAATCTGTTTTTAGGACAATTGGCACATAGTCCACCTATAATACCTATTCCTTCTATCCCACCAACACTAGAACAATCCGGCTTTACCCCTGCCTGAACATTTTTGCTCTTATAATAAGTTTTTATAGGGTAATGATCTATCACTACACCTACTATCTCAGTGCATATTTCGGGATTTTCCCCGGACTGTATTTCAAAGCTGAGACCTCCTCCGGAAGGGAGTTTAACACGCTTAAATGCACTGAAACTTATTTGCCCCCCCAACTCTTCTTCAATGAGTTGAGCCATTAGCCGCCCTTTCTCTAACGCTACTAGATTTTTTTCCATAGTGATACCTCCATTTTTTATTTTTTATTGATAAAATATAAAAGAGAAGTCAATATTACTGTTATATTAAAACTTCTCCTTTTTAGGAAACGCAGCGGGAATCCTCCTCATTTGAATGAGGCAGATGGAAGCTGTG
>DAOSDD010000027.1:0-26353 GCA_035362115.1 Clostridiales bacterium
GTTTTTACCTCCATGGCATTGAAGGATAATATAAGCAGTGGTGAAAGCTATTATATTGCTGAGATCAAGTCGCTTAAACGGATAATTGACAGCCTTAACCCTGATATTCCATGCTTATGCCTTATTGACGAGGTATTAAGGGGGACTAATACTGTTGAACGTATAGCTGCATCCTCTGAGCTGTTATTTTACCTGAGCAGGAACAATTGCCTGCCCCTTGCTGCTACTCATGATCTTGAACTGGGACGTATTCTCGCTAAGTATTACATGAATTATCACTTTCAAGAATACGTTACAGATAATGATATTGTTTTTGATTACAAAATTTATCCGGACATATCCAGCACCAGAAATGCAATAAAACTTCTAAAGCTAATGGGCTATGGAGATATAATCGTAGACTCGTCTGAAGAACGTGCCAAAGTGTTTTTGGAGTACGGGAAGTGGAAAGAAATTTCATAACTTATTTGACTTAAAAAAGAGCCGCTTCCGTCTTCGAGAAGCAGCTCTTTTTATATAGTCTATTGTTGTCTTTTGTTGCCTTTTGTTGTCTTTTGTATTGAAATTGGGTTTTAACAGTTAAAAATTTTGATTCCAAAACTATTAATTACTTTCTCTGACTACTGTGCCAATTAGTCAAGATAATTATAAATCATCACAGCAGCTTCTCCTCTTGTGAGGGTCTTCTTAGGATTGAAGTTTCCGCCGGAACCAGAAATTATTCCAAGGCCCGATGCAATTGCTACATATCCTTTGAGTTCTGGAGTAATATCTTGTGCATCTTTGAATGTAACATTAAATATTTCTGAAACATCTGCGATTTTGTCATACTTCAAGGCCCTTATAAGGAATTTTACAGCATCTTCCCTTAATATAGCTGATTCAGGTGCCTTTTCACCGGCTTTCACTATTCCTTCTCGCACCAATTGTTTATACATTTCATCAATTTCGTCCTGACTGCTGTCTTCAGTAATAAAAGGTACATAGTATCTGTCAAGCAATTTTGATAAAATCATGAAGAGGTCTTTTTGCTTTATTTCATCATTGGGCTTGAATTCAGGCCCTTTAAAGGTAATTATATTGTATTTCGCCAGTTCTTTAACTTTTCCTTCTGAAAAATGTCCGCTCAAGTCGGTATATTCAACAGGTTTTTCTTCCTTGAAGGGTTTTCCATCGTAATCAAGGATATCCCCGGTGTTTGCATCTAATACATATGGTTTTCCCGATTTCAGTGCATATACCAGTTTGATTTCTGGTTTATTGTCTAATTCCATAATTTCCATTTTTGGAAGTGGGATAGGGGCATTCCTCTTATCTATTCTCCTGTATTGAAGTTCAAGTCCTATTTTTTCAAGGAGAGCCTTGCTTATCTCATCAAGAGATAGTACATTTTCAATTCCAGGGAACTCAACATCAAACCAGTTCATATTGAAGTTTGTCACTTTGCCGTTTACTGCATCAAACCCTACATTTATACTATTTCCTGGGAAATGTATACCATTTACTTTTCTGATATAGTTGAAATAGTAGTATCTCTGGGGTTCTTTTTCAGGATTGTCAAACTCAGGATTTTCTTCAGAATAGTTTTCTGGTTCCTGGAATTCAACTTCATCAAATTTATCTTCCTTGAACTTCTTTAAAAATTCCTCAACAGCGGTTCTGGCTGTATCTTCATCATATTTTGGTTTTTCCTCTGTGTATGGATTGTTTGTATAGAAGCTAATTATTTCTCCGGTTTTAGCATTAAGAGATATTCCTACATATAAAACTTCGTTCCTTTTCTCTTCCGGTTTTTCTATTGCTTTCTCAAACTGCAGATTATATACAAATTCATTCTGCATGGGCCAGCTTCTGTTAAGATACCAGCTTCTAAGCTGAAAGTTATCGTCCAAGCCTATTTCGGATGTTTCTCTGGCGATTTTTTCTGCATTTTTTTCAGTTAGAAGATTTGACTGTTCTTCTGCAGCTTTGATTTCCTCAGGTGTAAGCACAACTCCGCCCATATCTCCTGCAGCCATCCTTAGTGCATCTTTTTCTTTCATGTTATTTTGAGCTGATTCATTAAAACTAACACCATAGTAGGGGTATGTAGTCTGTATTTTCTCTCCTGTAATTGCATCAACAGCAAACATATTGTTGTCATATTTAGGAACATACACTGGATATATGCTTACATTCTTTTTCTTTGAATCATAACTATACTGGTATATAAGTTTAAGCCCCAGTTTTTCCGCATATGCCTTTTCAGCATCTTCAAGAGATATAGAACCTTTTGCATCCGGGAAGATCAAATCTTCATCCATATTATAGTAATAACTGTGAACTTCACCTGTTTCACTGTTTACGTTAATGCTGAGATTATTAATGTAAAACGGTGTGCCGTTTATTGACCTATAAAAATTGAAGTAATAATAATGGTTCATTAGAGGATTCTGAAAATAATCCTGTTTTTCTATTTTTGCAAGAGTTCCCTCGGGAGCAACCAGTCTTATGAAATCCTTTGCTTTTTCAAGGGCTTCCTCTTCACCGAATTTTGGAAATTTGCGTTCTGAATAGTCATACGGCTTGTAATAGTTATAATTAGTTATTTTTCCGCTGCTGGTTACGGTAACATTGACCCTTATATCCTGCTCATTATCATACCAGTTTAAATACCATACCTTTTCTCCATTATGGTCATACACACTATAGTTATCAAATTTAGCCTTATCAGGAATATCAAACTTTCTCTTCACAGCCTTAATGGCATCTTCCAGTCCGCTTTCCTTATCTGCTGTTGCCTTGACTTCTTCTGAGGTTGCTTGAACTTGTGCCGGTGCTTCTTTAACTTCTGCTGGCATATCCCTGGCTTCTTCTGCTGCAGGCTTAACCTCTGCTGAAGCGAAAGCTGGGATTGCCAGTGAGGTAATCATCAATACTGATAAAATTAGTGCTAATATTCTTTTCATAAATACCACCCTTCAAATTATGTATTTTAGCATTTTATGCATCATGATAATTTGACGGGTGGCACTTTGTAAAAGTTCCGGCAGTTGGTATTGTTTACCTTTTTTTAATCAACTCGTAATATAGATGTAATTTAATACTACTATACCAAATTATTTTTATTGATTGCTTCTCATCCCAAGTATTTGTTTGTATCTTTCGTATGCTTCCTTCCATGCATCAGTATTAGAAGGGGTATAGACAGTAGTCGGGAAGGATTCAGCCACCAGTTCACGGGCTTCCTTTAACCCCGAAACCTCCTTCAATGCATCAGCTGGCACATGAGATTTCCTACGGATGTCGCTTCTACAGGTCCTGTAATAACATTCTTTTCAGCTGCATTTGCAGTAAACCTGCACAGCATCAGATTCCTGGATCCGCCCCCAACTATATGAAGTACAGGTATGTTATATCCTGCGATTTTCTCAAGTCCCTTAATGGTCATGTTATATTTCAGAGCAAGGCTCTCCATTATGCATCTTACTATAGATGCCTTATCTTCAGGCACTTTCTGCCCTGTTTCCCTGCAGAATTTCACTATTTTTTCAGGCATGTTTCCAGGTCTGTAAAAAATATCATCATCAGGGTTAATAAAGCATTTAAATGCCTCCGCTTTTTCTGCCATTTCCTCCAGCTCATCATAGCCGTAAGATTCGCCGGCTTTGTCCCAGGCCCTTTTACATTCCTGGAATATCCAAAGTCCCATAATATTCTTCAACAGTCTAGTGGTTCTGTTATATCCACCTTCGTTGGTATAATCCAAGTCAAAGGTAGTCTCATTTATTATTGGTTCGGATAACTCAACTCCCAGAAGCGACCAAGTTCCACTGCTTAAATATGCAAACTTACCTTCCTGTGCAGGGACAGATACAACTGCGCTTGCAGTATCATGGCCGGCGACAGCAATAACAGGTATACTGTTTTTTAGAGTAAGTTCGTCTTTAATTTCTTTATTTGTACCGCCAATTACAGTGCCCGGGTCAATAATATCTGCAAGTATGTTTTGAGGTATGCCCATAGCACTTAAAAGTCTGTCAGACCACCTGCCTGTTCTGGGATTAAGCATTTGAGTCGTGCTGGCTATGCTGTATTCGCTGAACTTTTCGCTCGTGAGAAAATAATTAAATAAATCCGGCATAAGAAGCATCTTCTTTGCTTTTTCAAGTAGAGGGGAATTATTAAGCTTCATTGATAGAAGCTGATAAAGAGTGTTTAGTTCCATAAACTGGATGCCGGTTTCTTCATATATTTCCCTTTTTGGTATAATATTAAAGGCAGCCTCCAACATACCCTGAGTTCTCACATCCCTGTAATGTACAGGATTGCCCAGAAGTTCTCCGGATGGACCTATTAACCCAAAATCCACACCCCAGGTATCAACTCCTATTCCCGAAATATTATTATGTCCTTCCTGAACACATTTAAGAATTCCTTTCTTCATTTCATGGAATAATCTTAAAATGTCCCAGTAAAATGTACCGTTTAACATTACAGGGTCATTTGAAAATCTGTGAATTTCTTTTAAAGATAGTTTTTTTCCGTCATATGTACCTAAAATACCACGACCGCTGCTTGCACCGTAATCAAATGCCAGAAGTTCAAGCATATTTAACCACTCCCTGTATAATAATTTTATACTACTCACCTATGGATTTGCCAATTTCTTTATATATTGCTATCCTCTCGTTCAAATCACCATACTTCTGTATAGTTTTTGCAGAAAACATAGCATCATCAATGTTTTCTGTAGCAGCTTTCTCATGTCCTATAAGAGCCCATGTAGAATCTATAAGATTGCTGAATTCATCATTCCTCATAGCCTTGCATACAAAAGACTGGCGTGGGGAATTGATATCCTCTCCGCTTATCTGGAGTAGGTCATATCTATTACAAAGTGCCTTTACTCGCTTAAGCTGTGTAATAGTATTTCTCGAGGGCATATAGGTAACAGCATTAAACCCAAGTTCCTTCAAAACCTCAAATAACTGTTCAATGTAATCATCTTCAAACTTTTGTGTTTTTTTATCACCTGTTACCGAGTTGGTTACATCTCCGAGGTATGCATAGGCAGATATAGCACCTATAGTATTGGCAAATTCAAGTAATTCTCTTATATCCGGGCACTCCTTTTTAGCTTCCATATAAATTGAACTAATTAAATCGCTTTTTAATACTCCCAGAAGGTCGTATTCATAAAATTGGTTTTCTGAATCAAGAAGGTATTCCTCCAGCTTTGCTTTAAGACTAATATTCATTTTGTTTTTTAGGAAATCCACCAATGCAGCTCCCTTTCCAAACCGGCCCACCAGTTTTTCCGCGAGAGCAAAAAGAATATGTCTTTCTGTGATACTACCGCCATCACTTACTTTTGAAATAGAAGCCACATCTTTCTCAAAATCAAGTGCAATATTAAAAGGTTTGAAAAGGCCATTTATTTTATCCACCATGCACGCATTACGCTTGTTTCTCTCTCTTGTATAGGGTGTAAAATACTCTCTAACATGGTTTATTCTTGTGTGTGGTATACCATGAAGAGCTACATAAGCTATGGACGATTGATCAGGATTATTAATCTTTTTGCCGTTAAGCGGAGTATCTGAAAAATCAGCTCTGCACTCCACCCCTATAGTAGTTGCTATATTCAAATACTTGCCTGCTTCTATAAATTCCTCGGCCCCGCCTATTGAATCATGATCCATTATACCTGCAGTAACAAGTCCTGCACTATACGCCATCCATATTGCCTTAGTGGGTGAATATGGGGAAAAGGAATATGTAGTATGAATATGATTATTAACATCGTTTCCTCTTTCAGGCTTTAATATCTCACCGGCTTCAATTAGTTGATGCAACTGATTTAACGAGCCCAGTCTTATATTAATCTCATCATTGTTTAAATTATCAATAAGGTAGGAATATCGAATGTCAGGGTTATTTTCAGCATTATTCCTAATGTTATCTCCAGGGTTATTCCCAGAGTTACCTTCGCGGTTATTACCGATGCTATTATCATTGTTATTACTGGAATTGCTACTCATATAATACGGCTCCTTATTTATTTTAGCTGTCACCGCACGATTCTGTATAAATATGTAGAGTTTTCGGGACTAAACTATCTTTTTAATCTTTATCTTTCTAATCTTTATCTTTCTAATCTTTATCGTTCTAATCTTTATCGTTCTATTTTATTAAATAATCAATTATATCATTAATTATTCAGTAATTATTCAGTTATCTCATTTCCTGTCCACCTGTAACATTTATGGCCTGACCTGTCATATAGCTTGCTTCATTCGATGCCAGAAACACCATAGCATTGGCCACATCATCATAGGTACAGCCTCTTCCAAGAGGTACCTGGTTCAAATATTTTTGTCTTACTTCTTCCACAGTTATTCCCTGGTTTTTTGCATATTGGTCATACAGGCTGTTTACCCATAAAGGTGAATCCAGCAAATTTCCCGGGCAAATGGCATTTACCCTTATATTATACTCTGCAAGCTCCAGGGCAAGGCTTTGAGTTAGTCCTATTCCGCCAAACTTTGATGCTGCATATGCAGAGTTTTTATAAGAACCCTTCTTCCCGGATTTGCTGTTTATCTGGATTATGTTGCCTTTTTTGTTGGGAATCATTACTTTTGCGGCTGCTTTGACACACAAAAAGTATCCTATAAGATTTATTTCCATCATTTTTTTCCATTCCTGTGCTGTAAATTCTACAGTGGGCTTTGCTATCAGAATAGCTGCATTGGATACAAACAAGTCTAACTTGCCATACTTCTCTATTGCCTTACCTATCATGTTTTCAACCTGTTCTTCGCTGCTTACATCAACTTTTACTGCTATTGCATCCGTTAAACACTCTGCAACCTGCTGGGCTTTTTCCAGATTTATATCAGCCACAACTACCCTGCAGCCTTCTTTATCCAGCCTTTTGGCCAGCGCTTCTCCAAGTCCCTGTGCCGACCCTGTAACGATAGCTACCTGGCCTTCTAATCTTCCCCGGTTTGTTTTTACCATATCCACCCCACCTTTATACTAGCTAAATATTATATATTTATATAAAGCACACAAAAGAAGCTGTATTATCAAATTTTGTATGCTTATATTATTTGTACCCCGAATTTTTTCGCTTCAGCCTCAATTTCAGAGGGTAACGGCTTCTCGCACACCCATATATCAATATCCTGAAGATTTGCATAGGTAAATGGCAAATTTTTATTCAGTTTACTTGTATCCATCAACAATATTACCTTCTGTGCACGTTTAGTAACTTTTCTTTTCAATTCACATTCATATATATTTCCAACTGTAAAACCACTCTCCAAGGAAAAACCTGATGCCGACATAAATGCCAGGTCCACATTAAGGATATCAAGGAGAGAATTGGCATAGGGGCCTGATGTAGCAAGAGTATTTCTATTAATCTGGCCTCCAAGAGTAACAACAGATGGTCTCAGTTTCTTAACAATCTCAAGAGCTATATTTGCTCCACTGGTTAATATAGAAAAGCTATCATCCGGAATTATTCTTGCCAGACACATTAAAGTACTTCCCGCATCAAAAAATATTGACCGCCCCTTCTCAACCATGGTTACTGCCTTATGTGCTATTTTCATCTTTGCATCCACATTCTCTGTAGCCCTGATGGAATAATCATCTTCTTCGGTTACACCGTTTGTAACTTTCTTAACGCTTACAGCCCCTCCATAAGTACGTATCAGATAACCCTCATTTTCAAGATTGATAAGGTCTCTTCTTAATGTCATAGTTGACACATCGGGAAATAACGGTTTCAGTTCCTGAAGCTGAATATCTCCCTTCCCGGATTCCATTAAATTTAATATTTGCTGCTGTCTCTCATTTAGCACATAATCACTTCCAAACCAAATCACTTTCAAACTAAATTTATTTCAGAACTAACTGTTTTTGAACTAACTGCTTATGTATCAAAGAACCATCACCTATGCAGATATTACCTGTACAAGTGGTGGTCCATTGATAATATAACCTAAAAGGAATATCTCCTGCTAGAGAGAGGCGTATCCCCTTACATTACCTTTTAAATCCCAAATCTATTTCTTCTCAGTTGTTCATTAACTGTAAAGTTATTAGCCGGAACATGCCCCTCTAAAGGCATAATCTTTTCATGAATTGCATCTATAATCCATTCCGGTTGAGGGAAGAAGTAGTCTTCCAGTTCATGAGCAGGTGTTATCCAGTTTCTTGAACCTACAACAACTGGTGGTGCATCCAGATAATCAAATGCAACTTCGCTCAAAGTCTGAGCTATATCCTTCAAATGTGATCCTCTCTCACAAGCATCACTTGCCAATACTATTTTACCTGTTTTCCTAACAGATTCCAATACTTTTTCATAATTAAATGGTACAAGGGACCTTGTGTCAATAACTTCAGCTGAAAGCCCGTACTTTTCTTCAAGAATTTTTGCAGCATCGAGAGCTCTGTAAAGAGTAGCGCCAACGGTAAGGATAGTAACATCTTTTCCTTCTTTCTTTATATCTGGCTCCCCTATTGGAACTTCATAATAACCTTCAGGTACTCCTCCCTCATGGAAGAATTCTCCAATGTCATATATTCTCTGACTCTCAAAGAATATAACAGGATCTGTGCCTGCAAGAGCACTATTCATAAGACCTTTTGCATCATAAGGTGTTACAGGGAATACTACTTTTAACCCTGGTATGTGAGTAGTTAATGATGTCCAGTCCTGAGAATGCTGAGCTCCATATTTGGAACCAACAGATACTCTTACAACTATAGGCATCTTAAGTATACCCGCACTCATTGCCTGCCACTTTGAAAGCTGGTTGAATATTTCGTCTCCTGCTCTTCCAAGGAAGTCGCAGTACATTAATTCAGCAATAACTCTTCCGCCGCACATTCCATACCCAACTGCTGAACCAACTATAGCGCCTTCTGAAATAGGAGTATTGAATAATCTATGATATGGCAGAGCTTCAGTCAGGCCGCGGTATACAGCGAAAGATCCTCCCCAGTCTCTGTTTTCTTCACCATATGCTATCAATGTAGGATCTACATAGAATTTATCAAGTATAGCTTCAAAAATTGCATCTCTTAATTGGAATACCCTGTTTTTGGATACAGGCTTCCCATCTTCCATAGCTGTTCTTATTTTCTTTTTAATCTGCTGTACTCTCGGGTTTTCATCCTTTGGCATCAATACTTCACATTCTCTGTCATCCATCTTCTCAATCTTCTGGTTGGAGAACATTAACTTTCCAATAACCTCAGGATCTTTTACAAGGTCCATCCTCGGAGATACGTTATCATCGACAGCAAGCTTGCATGTTTTAGTTATCAATTCTCTAACACTGTCGAGAATAGCATCAAATTCGTCATCATTTGCTACTTTTGCATCAACAAGTTCTTTCCTGTAAGTTAAGAGGGAATCCTGCTCCATCCATGCTTCTACTTCTTCCTTGGTTCTGTAACTGGATGCGTCTGAAGGTGAATGCCCTGTGAACCTGTAGGTTAATGTATCAAGAAGCACAGGTCCGTTTTTCTCATCAAGTATTTTCTTCTTTCTCTTTATAGCATCAATAACTGCTAACGGGTTGTACCCGTCAACTCTTTCAGAATGCATCTGTTCAGGGTTAACACCTGCTCCTACGCGGGCAAGCATGTCATATCCCATTGTTTCTCCGCGAGTCTGTCCACCCATACCGTATTGGTTATTGAAGAAGTTTATAATGAGCGGAAGTCCGCCTTTATATTCGCCTTCCCATAATAATTTATATTGGTCCATAGCAGCCAGGCACATAGCTTCCCATACAGGTCCGCATCCCATTGAGCCATCACCGATATTTGCAATAACAATTCCTTTTTTCCTATTTATTTTCTTAAATAATGCCGCACCAACAGAAATGTCTGCTGAGCCGCCTACAATAGCATTATTAGGATAAATTCCAAAAGGTGTAAAAAACAGGTGCATTGACCCTCCTAAGCCTTTATTGAAACCTGTTTCACGGGCAAAGTTTTCAGCCAGTATACCATACACCAAAAAGTCTACTGCCAGTTCTTTAACATTACCTTTATTTTTTTGTATACCCTCAACAATTCTCAGAGCTCTGCCGCCAAAAAAGTTTTCCATTATGTCCATTAATTCGCTGTCACTTAGTTTTTCAATAGCTGAAAGGCCCTTGGCAAGAACTTCCCCATGGCTTCTGTGAGAACCGAAAATGAAATCATCTTTATCAAGCAGATATGCCTGCCCTACTGCTGATGCTTCCTGCCCCAATGAAAGGTGTGCAGGACCAGGATGGCTATAATGAATACCATTATATTCGCTTGTAGTCTTGATGGCATTTATCATGGTTTCAAATTCTCTGATTATTGCCATATCCCTGAATATTCTTAAAAAATCTTCCTTTGTATAGTTTGCTTTTTCCTCATCAATTGTTTTGTTGTATTGATTTACAGGAATATCTTTAAAAGTGATTTTACCGCTTTTCCTGATTTCCATTGGATCAACATATTGTGATTTAGGCATTTATTTCCCCTCTTTTCAAATTATTATACATTTTTAATGTGCATTAGATTTTTTGCTTTTATCTGAAGCTTCTATCTTCCAACCTCTAGCATCCTGCATCCAGCATTACAATTCTCATTTTGATCTTTCTACTTTCCACTTTACAACCAACTAGTCAACTAGCCAACCAACTAACCAACTAACTAACCAACTAGCCAACTAACCAACCAACTCCTATAAGCTGAAAATACCTTCCCTTATTATTTCTGATACTGTTGGATGCGGGAATACAACCTCTTTAATATCATCCACTCTCATTTCCATCTCAATCATTAATGCAGCTCCATATATGATTTCTGATGAGTAATTGCCAATCATATGAACTCCAACAAGTCTGCGGCTGTTCTTCTCCACGAGAATCTTGCATATTCCGTCTCCGCCTTCATTTTCCGCAAGGTATCTTCCACTGTATCTCAGGGATATATTTGCTACCTCTACATCAATCCCCTTCTGTTTTGCTGTTTCTTCAGTCTCGCCTGCACCTGCTACTTCAGGATTGGTGTAGATGACATAAGGTATTGCATTATATCTCATTATGTCCTTTTTACCAATAATATTGTTTATGCAAACCTCAGCTTCCCTGTAAGCTGTGTGAGCCAGCATTGAGAAACCATTTACATCACCGGCTGCATAAACTCCGGGTATATTGGTCTGCCCCATTTCGTCAGTCTTGATACGTCCTCTTTCAGTCTCAACTCCGATTTTATCAAGACCTGTATCCTGGGTTACCGGTCTCCTTCCAATACTCATAAGTACCTTATCGGCTTCAACTGCATTCTTCTCGCCGCTATATTCATAAACTACAGAGCCTTCCTTTACTTCTACAACTTTTGCATTTAGCTTAAATACAATACCTTTTTTCTCATAGTTTTTCATAAGAAGCTCGGATATTTGTCTGTCGTTGTTCCCGGCAATGTGGTCAAGCATTTCAATTATTGTTACCTTGCTTCCTGCCGAATTAAAATAGGATGCCATCTCAAGCCCTATTACTCCGCCTCCCACAATTACAAGAGACCCTGGAACTTCTTTTAAATCCAGTATTTCTCTATTTGTCAGAACATAGCCTTTCTCCAGACCCTCTTTAACTCCGGTGATCGGAGGTATTACCGGCATGGATCCTGTAGCAATAAGAAGCCTTTTACCAAAGTAACTTTCATTATTAACTTTGACTTCATACCCCTCACTGCTTCTCCCTGCTATTTCTCCAAAACCTTCAACTATGGTAACATTGCTTTTTTTAAGCTGGCCTTTAACACCTGCAACAAGTGTTTTAACAACTTTATTTTTCCTGTCTACTACCTTGCCATGATTAAATGTTACATTTTCAGATATAACGCCGTATTTTTCGCTATATCTGGCATTATCATACATTTTAGCTGAATACAGCAAGGTTTTTGAGGGAATACATCCTTCATTGAGGCACACTCCGCCCACTGATCTTTTTTCTATTAAAAGAGTATTAAGTCCTGCCTGTCCGGCTCTTTCGGCCCCAAGATAGCCTGCAGGTCCTCCTCCAATAACAATTAAGTCATATGTCATATTTCTCAACTCCATTAACTTATTTCGCAATTCAAATTAATTTGTTTCATAACTCTATCATTAATTCAATTCATAATTCAATTCATAATTTAATTCATAATTCAATTCATAAATTAATCAACTTAATTCCTGGTTCAATTAACCTGTTTTTAACAATAGTTAACAAATATAATTCATAATTATAATTAAAATTAATAAAATTTATTTTGCCAAAAGAACACTGAAATTCTCCAAATTAGCTTTCAATTCCTTGAGGAACTTGGCTGCAGGAGCTCCATCTACTGCCCTGTGATCAAAGGTAAGTGAAAGTCCCATTGCCGGATAATATTCAAATTGACCGTTAACTTCTCTCGCCCTTTGAACAATATTGTTAACACCAAGTATGCCTGTTTGCGGGGGATTCAATACCGGTGTAAAAGATTCAATATCCATCATTCCCAGATTTGTAACTGTAAATGTTCCGCCTGTTAGAAGATCAGGGTTTATGGTGCCTTTTTGACAATCTTCAGCAAGCTTTTTAACTTCTCCCGATATTTCATTGAGGGATTTTTTATCTGCATGGAATACTGTTGGAACCATCAGTCCTCTTTCGGTATCAATTGCAACTCCCAGGTTTACGATATTAAATATCTTCATTTTATCGTCAAGGAAATATGCATTAAGATTCTTATGATTAATTAATGTTCTTGATACTGCATAAAGAACTATATCATTAAGGGTTATATTCTGGAGACCAAGCTTATCTTTGTTCTCTTTTATTTTCTTTCTATAGTTCATTATCTCTGTTGCATCAAAAGAAGCGTTTAAAGTTAACTGCGCAGTTGATGAAAGTGAGAGATGCATTGACTTTGCAATTACTTTTCTTATGTTTGTAAGTTTTACTTCTATTGATTCAGGTTCATCTCCGGCAGATGCTCCCACAATTCCAGTTGCTCCTGCTAACGTTGTTCCGGACGCTGTTGCACCAGATGCTGCTGTTTGAGCATTGGTTCCTGCTTCAGCCTGTGTTCCTCTGCTCAAATCTCCTGTAGTTATCCTTCCACCTATTCCTGTACCTTCCGTTACTGCATTCACTCCTGCTCTTAGAGCCTCTCTCTTTGCGGCAAGTGTAAAAACAGGTCCTTGTTCTTTGAGAGTAATAATATCTCTTTCAATTATTCTACCATCAGGTCCTGTAGAGTTTGCATAACTATAGTCTATACCCGACTTTTCTGCAAAGTTTCTGGCTCTGGGTGATATTTTAATCCTTCCTTCAGCAGTCTTGCTTTCAGCAATTACTGCAGTGTTTCCTGTATAATCGGAAACCTTATCATTGTCAGTGCCTTTAACACCTTCAGCAGTCCCGTTTCCAGCACCGGCTGTTTGAGCACCGCTTGTGTCAGTCTCTGAAGCGTTTGCTGATGCATCTTCTTTCTTCTCACGAGGGTCAAACTCAGAGAAGTCCTCTCCTTCCTGGCCTATAACACATACATTGGTCAAAATCGGCACATCATCTTCCTCCTCGAAAAATATCTCAAGGATAGTGCCTTCTATCTTGGCTTCCTCATCAAAAGTGGCCTTATCCGTTTCATATGTAAACAGGATATCGCCTTCTTTTACCTGGTCGCCCTTCTTTTTGTACCATTTGGATATAATACAACTTTCAACAGATTGCCCCTGTCTGGGCATAATTACTGGTACAGCCATCTATTTCTCTCCTTTTCAATAAGATTACCTTTTCCCCAATATTCTTTTGCACTTTTGTATATATTTTTTATACCCTTTGTATTCTTTTTATATACCTTGTGCCATATCTACCTTCATAATGTTATTTTATAACACTTATTAGTTATATTTTATCACCGGATATGTCATATGTCAACATGATATAGGAGTGTTATAACAATGCCTTCATTGCTTCATCAGCATGATATGAACTCCTTACAAGAGGTCCTGAAGCTACATATTTAAATCCCAGATCATACCCTAGTTTTTTATATTCCTCAAAAGTATCAGGATGTATATACTCAATTACAGGATGATGTTTTTTAGATGGTGCAAGATACTGGCCTATTGTAAGGAAATCACATTCAACTTTCCTTAAGTTCTTAAGTACCTCTTCCACTTGATTTTTTTTCTCTCCTAATCCCAGCATAATACCTGATTTGGTGTAAATATTCTTATTGGCTTTTTTAACATTTGCAAGCAGGGCCAGCGATCTTTCATATACAGCCTTGGGTCTTACTCCGGAATAAAGAGCCGGTACCGTTTCAACATTATGGTTTATGATTTCAGGCCCAGCTTCTACCACTTTTAAAAGAGCCTCTTCATTGCCCTTGAAATCGGGTATAAGTACTTCTATAACAACTTCGTCACTCAGCTTCCTTATTTCTTCTATTACCCTGGCGAAATGACCTGCACCGCCATCGGGCATATCGTCTCTGGTAACAGACGTTATAACAACATGCTTAAGTTTCATTTCTGCCGCTGCCCGAGCCACTCTGGCTGGTTCATCTGGATCTACAGGCTGCGGCACATTCTTTTCTACATTGCAGAATGTACAATTACGAGTGCATACTCTGCCTAAAATCATAAAAGTAGCGGTTCTTTTATTAAAACACTCCATCCTGTTCGGACAGTTAGCCTCTTCGCAAACTGTATTAAGGGACAATCGCTTTAAGATATCTTCAGTTTCTGCCAGCTTGTGATCACCCTGCACCTTTATTCTAAGCCAGTCAGGTTTAGGCTTAAAGGCCGGCTTGTTTAAGTTGTTTTGCATATTAACCACCTTTCCGTCACTGTGCAATGGAATTACTGTAATCAAATAATGCATATCCTATTAGCACATGAGTATATGTTCTTGTAATACATATTCGTAATATTTAGGATTCCCCCTCCAAATTAAATAAGCTTACTTGATTTGTATATGGAGCTATTCTTTTATTAGCTAACTCTACATACTCAGGCTCAACTTCATACCCTATATAATTTCTTTTTGATTTAAGCGCTGCCAGGCAGGTTGTCCCACTCCCACAAAAAGGATCAAGTACAACATCCGATTCGTAAGTATATAATTGGATCAATCGATAAGGTAGTTCCTCAGGGAAAGGAGCCGGATGTCCTACACTTTTTGCAGATACAGCAGGAAAAGTCCATACACTTTTTGTCCATTCAAGAAAATCTTCCTTAGTAATAGTATTTATTTTTTTAGATTGTTTTCGTGAGAATGAATCCTTTGAGAAAACCAATATATATTCATGAATATCCCTAAGGACAGGATTAGAAGCCGATAACCAGCTTCCCCATGCTGTCGAAGGACTAGCACTTGATGCTTTATTCCAAATGATCTCGCCCCTCATCAGGAATCCAATATTTAGCATATCTTCAATTATATAGCTATGTAAAGGTATATATGGTTTTCTTCCTAAGTTTGCTACATTTATACATGCTCTGCCGCCTGCAACCAACTTATTGTAGGTCTCTTTAAATACTGTCCTTAATAAATTCCTATATTCGTCCAATGATAGATCTTTGTCATAATCCTTTTTTACATTATAAGGAGGTGATGTAACCATTAAATGAACACTAGAATCAGGTATTTCATTCATTTTTTCACTGGATTTCAAAAATATTTTATTTAAATTTTCTAGCGGAATCTGGTTTTCTTCAAAATTAATATTACTCTTTACTTTAAAATCATTATATAATTTGCTATCATAAAAGCTTGAAGAGTCATGGTTAATCCTTCCACTGGTACCAAATGAGCTTGTTCTTGTTCTTTCCCGCTTTGGTTTGATGTTATTCACTCAATATTCACTCCCTTAGCATTTTTAGAAAATATTCTGCTTTTTTTTCATATGTATTTTCTTCACTTGCTCTTTCAATAATCTTTCCTAATTCTTCCTTACTCCTCATACCAGAAAAATACTCTCTTCCCTCATTCAAAATATTACCTATCTGTTTTCTTAATTCATTATAATTATCAATTCTTAAATAACCCTCTTTAACTGTGCCTTTCAAAGTCTTTTCCTTAATACTGCATGGTGCCGGATTAACCGACCAAAACCCTTGGATAATGCCGGACATTTTCAAATGATCAACTTTGGTATGATAACTATTTGTTATTGGTGTATTACCTATTACAATAATCGGAATTTTAGATGCCTTTAGACTTGATATTCGTATGTTAATGCTTTTACCAATAGCTTTAAGCATCGAATCTGATCTTAACAACCCCGGATTCCCCTGATGTGTTCTATAATCGCCAATACAAATAAGTTCTCCGTTAGGTTTCATTTCCCAATTCCATACAATTGACATTTTTACCTCAAATATAGCTAAAATTTCTTCCGTCTTTTGCCTTATATTTCTATTTGTAGAAATGACTACATCTGCAGGGGATAAAGGTGGTAAAGCTATTTCATCACAAATAGCACCCTGTACTGCAAATAATCCTTTATCAGCAATTGCTCTTCCAATTAGCTCCGAAGTCCACTTTTCAGTAAAGTTACCAATTAATGAATTCCTACTTTGGAGAGTACTTTTTGTACCGTCATATCCTTTCGGCCAATATGCAACATATCTACGATCATCGGTTACATAAAACAATTGCTCTTTGGAAGCAAATTTACTTGATTCTCTGAAAAAGCTTTCTTCATATTTAGGATTCCAAAGCATATCCAACATTACACACCTCATTATCTGTCGTTTATTATATTACATATTATTACATAATTTCTTCTTTATATCAAGTGTTTTGGACCAAGCAATTCAAGACATTTTCAACCTTTAACTATACTTTATTATTATCACTTTATTATAGGTTTACTGAAATATACAGAATATATAATATAAATATTGTTCCTTAATATACCACATCGCAAGATTATTTGTTTGCAGCCATACGCTTCCATATGAGATTAAGATATTACTAATTAATATATAATAATATAGCATTATTCCTGTTTACTTCCGCCAGTTTCAGTTCAAATGCCTGATAGCTCCGGTTCCAGGTCAAACACCTCGCAGAAATATTTGACTACCAGGTCATTCAGCCTTTCAAAATCCTGGTGTTTACCTGTAACTTTTTGAATGGAAGTTACCCCTCTGTCTGCCAGGCCACATGGTATTATCCATTTAAAGTGGTCAAGGTTTGTGTTTACATTAAAAGCAAATCCGTGCATAGTCACCCATTTCTTTACGGCTATGCCTATTGCAGTAATCTTTTCTTCACCAACCCAGACACCGGTATATTTATTCTCTTCCCTGCAGGCCTCTATACCATATTCTTCCTTAAGAAGTCTTATGAAAGTTTCTTCTATTTTCCAGACAAAATCCTTAATATCCTTCCCATAATTATGAAGATCCATGATAGGATATCCTACTATCTGGCCTGGTCCATGATAGGTAACATCTCCGCCCCTGCTTATTTCGTATACTTTTATATTATTAGCCTTCAGATATTCTTCCGGTACAATAATGTTATTTTGCTTGCCTCTTCTTCCTAAAGTCAACACAGAAGGGTGTTCCACCAGCAATAGTGTATCTTCTCCTTCTCCGGCCTGTCTTTCAGCTAAAAGCTTTTCCTGAATGGAAAGTGCTTCCTTATAATCCATTTTTCCCAATCTGGCTACTCTAATTTTTCCCATCTTTTTTGTCTCTCCACATTTTTATGCCCATACCAAATATTATAGTTATTTGGTATGGGCTATTATATACTTTTTACTTTTCACACTGTTTCTATGCTATTCTTATATCTGTTTAGCGTTTTCTAAGAGATATTTTTCAGCCTCAGTGCACCATAAACCATTGTTTTGCGCAACAATATCAGCCAGCCTTACAAAAACAGGATCTGATTTCCCTTTTTCTCTGAACTCCGAAATAGCCGTAAGCTCCATTTTTATGTTTGTATAAATAAGCTTTTTGCCACCCGGAATATTAGGCAGGTTTAATGTTGTAGCTGCAACACTATCCAGTCCGCCAACATGGGTAACCATAGCTGAAGGGTTGATCAACCCTTTTTCCATCATTTCAAGGGATTCAATCATATCATCGGTATTCCCGCCGCTGGTCCCTACAATATGGGTTGAGTTGTAATGTACATTGTAGAAGTTGAACTCTGCTGAAAAGTTAGGATTCGTAGGTCCTGCAAAGAAGTTCAGACACCCATCCTTGCCGAGAATTTTATCTCCCTGCTCAACTACAGGTCTTACAGGTGCAAATACATACACATCGTCATAACCTTTGCCATCTGTAAAAGATTTAAGATACTCGGGTACATTTTCCAAACCTGAAGTGTTGACATATTTTAGAGTAATTCCATGTTTCTTAGCTTCCTCTACAGTATATATGGAAGCAGCCCTATTTAGCCTGTTATCGTCAATATCAGTTACTACAATAAGTCCGGGTTTTCTGTCACAGTGAATAGCATAATCAATAGCACCCAGTCCCATTGGCCCTACTCCTGCAAGAATAGCCATATTGCCGCCTTCTTTTATACCCATGCTGTGGATATAGGAACCACCTGTTGTGTGGTAATTGGCGTGGAATGCTCCTACTATACAAGACATAGGTTCAGCAAGAGAACCATAGAAATAAGCTTCTCCATCATAATTAAGGAGGCATTTTTGCTCCATGACCTCATTAGGAATAACAATATATGTAGCGGCACCGCCAATATACTGAAATGAATACCCTGGAGCTGCATATGGGTTACTTTCCATATTTAGTGCAGGCTGTATGGAAAACTTGTTGCCGGCTTTGAACTTGCTCTGCCACTTTTTGCCGACCTCTATAATTTCACCACAAAACTCATGACCGATTATAATTGGATTCTTATCAACATCCTTTGGAACTCTCTTATGATCAGCACCCTGAATAGCTGCTTTATAAGAGGACATACATATGCTGTCTGAAACAATCCTCGCAAGAATCTCATCATCTTTTATTGGGGGCAATTCAAACTCATCCAACCTTAAATCATTTTTGCCATATAATCTTACTGCTTTTGTTTTCATATTAAGCTCCATTCCTGCAGCGTGCGAAATGAATTCACCCTTGCAAGAACAAAACTTTTTTATGAAAAAGTTTTTATGGGCTTAAATTCAATTTAGTCGCACGTGCAATTTATTTTTTAAAATTTTATACAAAAAATATGCACATGTGCATTAGTTTTTCAGAAACTTATCAATTTCTTTCAAACTAACCACCTCATATTTATTTTTTAAACCTGTTACACATTTATTAACTGGTACATTTATTTTAACTGAAAACACCTATTAACGTATATTTACCTGTTAACCGGTATATTTATTTGCTAACTGGTATATTTGCCAACAATATCCTTCACCATATATATTTACATGTTATATCATAACATAAAAATGATAGATTTGAACATAGTTTTTTAAAATTTTTGAAATTTATTTGTACGCTCCATAATTCTCCTCAATAACATTTTTTTAAGTAAAATTATTAACCTCTGTAATTATTGCTCTTCCATAATTATTGCCCCTGCAAGAGGTCTTTCAGAGCTTCTAAAGGATGGTTTGTTTACTATTTTTCCCTCAATTATCATTTCGGTTGACGCACCGCCATCAAGCATAGCAGCATCTCTAATCCCATATTGGATTAAACATTCCCCCAATTCTTGGGCTGTGAGACCATAACTATATCCCGGTTGTCTTCCATCAACTGTTATCAGCACAACTTCACCAGTTTCCTTTATCCCCACTGCAGTCCTTGGATCCCTGTTTGTTAATACGCCTATCCAAGGGTCATTTTCACCAATGACAATCTTTCCGTCTTTAATTATCCAGCTGCCGCATTCATAAGCCTGGCCATTTGACCCAAGGAATGGTTTATATTCAAATTTTACCTTTTCGCCTTCACTAAATGGCGCTATTTCAGAACTATTTTGGGGTAAACTAGATGAATTAGATGGATTATCTGTTGCTGAAGTTGCGGAAGGTTCAATAAAAGTAGCCAGCATGCCATTTTTAGGGATCTCAGTTTCTTTATCTGACACAATTATTTTTTTTATAATGTTATCCTCAATTACCATAGTAACATTTCTCTTTTTTACCCTGTTATCAGTACCGTACCTGCGGGTATACAGCACCCACTTCCCTATTTTCGCCTCCACATTGAGGCTGTCCAGTTTTAAAGAAGCCGTTTTAGATTCCGGCTCCCCCGCTTCAGATCTCAGCCACAACTCCGTAGCAAGCTCCCTTAACTCAGCTTCTCCATCTTTTATAACAAGTACCGGGTATTTGCCTGTAGAACCCGTTATAATTTCTCCATCAATTAAAACCATGCCTGATGGCTCACCATATTCATAAAAAAAGCCTGCATTAATTGCGGCATATGCATTATACCTAGCTGCCATTTCAGATAACAATTCAAATCCATATACACTATCATGAGATAGTACCGGTCTGACTTTTATTCCATTTGTACCAATGTTTGTTTCCAAAATATTGATGACCTGTTCTAACCCATTTATTTTTAAATTAAGTGTTTTGTGCTTTACAAGGTCTTTCATATCTTTCAATTTATTGGAGCTGTTATTATTCCTATCAAAGTTGTTTTCAATGTTTTGAGGGTTCTTATTACTATAGAAAGGCATAACAAACCTGAAAAACAGCAATGAAAACCCAAGGATTACTGCTAACACAATAGCAATGATCGGTACAATCGGCAACAACCCACTGAATGACTTTATTTTAAACTTTTTTGTTAATTTTCCCATAATAGGCATTAAGTTTAGCATCTATTTTCCCTAAATTTGCTTTCTACTGGAATTTACTCTTTACAGTATATTATACCCTTTTTAAATCAAATAAGCAGTCCTTATTTGACTGCTGAAGTGAATATATACATAGTAATTAATATTTGTCATATTTTCCTCCAAATATAGAAAATGCACCCTTGGTTGCCTATACTTAATGCCTGCTCACTCTTCCGCAATATCTTTCTTATAAACATTGCTCATACTTTTGTAAAGCTGCTTATACATCATATCTGCCAACCCAATACCGTTACCTTTAGAAGCTTCTTCCATCAATGCCTCATCAAGCATAGAATCAAATATTTCCCTTCCGGCTCCTTCTGAAATTAAGTCAGATTTTGGGACTGTGGCTTTCATTTGTTTGTACATCATTTGCAGGAAAATTTCCTCGAAATTCTGGCACACTTCTTTAAGAGCTTTTTCATCATTCTGATCCATGGCACGTTTTAGTTTTGCCTCAAAGCTATTATTATCAGAAAAATCGTCAATTTTATTCTCTTTTCTGTTCCCGGCATTTTTAACACTGTTATTTTCAATATCAAATTTGCTGTTACTTCTTGCAATATAACTTATATCTCTTATATCCATACTTTTACCTCATATCATGTATTCCACACTACATCATGTCATCCATCTTACACCAATGTATTTATCTTTTCAAGTTGTTAGCCATTCCCAGCATTTCATCAGAAGATTGTATAGCCTTTGAGTTAATCTCATACGCTCTTTGAGCTGTAATTAATCTTACCATTTCTTCTACCACCTGCACATTGGATGTTTCTAGATACCTTTGAATCAATATGCTTTTGTTTGCAAGTTCCTCATTAGGTATTGTTTCTCCTGATGCAGATGTTGTAGCATAAAGATTTTTTCCAATGCTTATCAATCCATTTCTGTTCCCAAAATTAAAGATCCCTATTTTCTGATCGAGAGGCATAACAATCCCATCTTCATCGGTATAGCTTAAATCACCATTTTCAGAAACATTTAATTCAGACAAGTCCATCTCATGGTCAAATACTATATTATTTCCCAATTCATCAAGGACAGGATAACCGTCAGATGTAGCAAGCATCTTCCCCTCGTCTGTCATACTGATTTTAAAGCTTCCATCCCTGGTATACAAAATATCTCCGTCAGGTCCAAGCACACTAAAGAAGCCATCACCATCAATAGCAAAATCAAAAGGATTGTCTGTTTTTTCAAAGCTGCCTGTCTCAAAGTTTTTTACTGTAGCAGAGACCACGGTTCCATGCCCAACCTGCAAATTTACGGGCCTGCCCCTGTCTTCAAGAACATATGCCCTGCCCATGGTTTGGTAAAGAAGATCCTTAAATTCTGCCCGGTTCTTTTTATAAGCAGTTGTATTAACATTTGCAAGATTATTGGATATTACATCAACATTAAATTGCTGGGCAATCATTCCTGAGCCCGCAGTCCAAAGGGATCTCATCATAAAAATACAGCCTCCCCGATATTTTTTCAAGTATGATTTCAGTGCAAAAACTCATTCGGCGGTCAACATATTGTAATTTGTAACACTTCACCTTGCATTTTTACGGGCACACGCTGATTCAACATCGTGTTTCAGCAGCGCTTTCCACGCCATCAATGGTGCTTCAAATCTTCCAAATATAGTTTACCTTACACTTCCCACTTCATTTACTGCCTTTTCCAGGGTTCCGTCCTGTATCTGCAAAATTTTCTGGTTTGCTTCATACGCACGCATAACTGTTATCATATCAACCATTTCCTTAATAACATTTACATTGGATTGCTCCAAAAAACCCTGCTTTACAGCACCATTAAAGGGTTGTTCCTGAGTATCTGCCGTCCGTTCAATTAAGTTGCTGCCTATTTTCCGCAGTGTGGATGTATCAGAGAAATTCCTAATTAGGAACCTATCGGTTATGTCACCATTCTGAATTATAGTCCCATCTTCCTCTACAATAAAGTTATTATCATAAATATTTATAGAACCGTTCTGGCCCATAACCGGATATCCTTCTTTTGTAACAAGTATGTTGTTGTCGTTAATTATAAATGCGCCATCTCTTGTGTAGTATTCTCTTATGTTTCCGTCTTCCCCCATAACGGCAATGGTGAAAAAAGCACTTCCCATATCACTGATTGAAAAATCTGTTTTGCTATCTGTCCGAATTGTAGGGCCCTGGTAGTAATAGGTAAATACTTCATCAACATCACTGCTAAGCTCCATTCTTCCTATCCTGCCAGAGGGATTTGAGCTGTCTTTATTATCATTTACACGTTGTGTAACAAGTTCAGGAAAGCTCTTAAAAACTACCGAATCCTTTTTATAACCATTTGTATTGACATTCGCCAGATTGTTTGCAATTACATCCATTTTTCTATTATTGGCCTTCATGCTCCAGCCTGAAGAATATAACCCTCTAATCATATAATTCCCTTTAGTCCCTTCCAGTGTTTTAAACACAGCGACAATAAGTGCCGATATATTATATATCGGCACTTATTGAAGATAGTTTATATATTCTAAAATAATTAATAAATTTCTTTAATAGTTTTTATTTAACTATTTCTTCATAAAACTTATCTGCAAGTTTGTCTGCTATCTCATCAAGCGCGCCAATTTCACCTGCAAAGTGGGAGCTTGTAAACTTAGGTCTTGAATCTTTTGAATGTAAAATACTACGTTTGAAAAGCTCTCTGCTTATTCCAAGGTCAGCGGGATTATACCAGGCTCCAAGTCTTTTTAAAAGAGCTGTTACTTCTTCCGGTTCCGGTACATTTACTTTTACAGGAAGCCTGTCTTTTATTAATTTATATTGTTCTGCTGCAACAACTGTCCCTACACCAACAGAGTTCCCATGCAGAGGATGCTCTTCTCCCCTTGCAATTGCATCTTCATCCCAATAATGAGCAAAGTGATGTTCAGCTCCGGAAGCAGGTCTGGAGTTTCCGAACATGCCCATGGATACCCCTGCTATAACCAATGCTTCCATTAAATATTTTATAGCCTCATCTTCTCTATTCCTAATTCCATCAATATTATCTATACATTTTGTAAGGGCATTTTTTACAAAAGACGCACAAATTTCACAGTATTCCTCGCCATGTAATTGTCTTGCAAGGTCCCAGTCTGCAAGAGCATTAAGTTTCCCCAAAATATCTCCAAACCCTGCATAAAGCATCTCCATGGGAGCATCTTTCAATATATCTATATCTCCAATTATAGCATAAGGATATATTCCTCCCAAAGTAGCTTTGATACCATCTACTATAGTAGGTGTTACCACTGAAGCGTAACCATCCATAGAAGGAGCTGTGCCTACAATAATAAAGGGAATTCCCAGTTTGTATGCAAGATATCTGCACATATCGTTTATAACTCCTGAACCTACGGCTATTATTAAGGATGTGCCTAATTCAATTTCAATAAGAAGCCTGCCCAGAGTTGACGCATCCGGGGAAAGTTGATGAGGGGTATTAAAAACAAACGTTTTTAAATTAAACCCATCTTCTTTTAATAATTCATCTACATGTTTACCGCATACACTATATGTATTTTTGTCAGCTACCAGGAACAGCTTACCCTTTTTAAAATCAACAGCTACCTCCGGGACTTTGTTGATTGCCCCTTTCTCAATTATTATCTTTTTAATATCTACTGAGTGCTTCTTCCCGCAGCTGCATTCAAAAGATAATCCGGCCAGCTCTTGTGTACTGAGACTCAATACCCTTGTTACGTTTTCCCTTGAAATGTCGAGTAGACTCATATTTTTCTCCTCCTTTATACATATTATACCATATTCCGCCATGTTCTGTTGTGTTTTGTCATGTTCTGTTGTGTTTCTGTCATGTTCTACCTATCATATCCCTTTCATAATCCTTACATACTTCTTGTAGTAACAATATTTACACCAGTACCTAAAATATTTTCAACTACTACATCTCCTATGTTTACAGGAGCTTTTATTCTAACTCTATTAATTGCTTTTATGCAGTCAAAAAGCAGGCCTTTCGGCAGGGGTTTTTCAGATTTTACCGGAATAATCGCAAGTCTTGCTCCATCTATTCTAACAGTCGTTGTAAGCACTCTTCTGGGATTGGTACTTTCCGACCAGCCATAATCCAGTCCCCGTTTGCAGGAATGGCCTTTTACCTCAGTCACTTTTCCATCTGCTAAATATACCTCAAGATTACACCCTTTCGGGCAGACAATGCAAGTAATATTTATTTTTTCCATAACGGTAGCGTCTTCCTTTCAACATAACATTCGCTTAACAATAGCATTCATTTTTACAATAACATTCGCTTTATACAACAACATTTATTAAGTCCATCTGCACTTAATCCATTGAATTGCGCTGTACATAAATCTCATAAATCGATTGAATTACGTCGTTCCTAAATCCACTGAATTACACTGCTCAAAGAAGGAAATACATAATCCGGTTTAATCTGTGATTCCTCAAGATCTTCCAGCTTTGTCTCTCCTGTCAGCACTAGAATGCTTGCAACTCCATTGTTAAAACCTGTTGCTATATCGGTATAAAGCCTGTCACCGATTATTACCATCTCATCCTTTGTATAACCTGTTATATGTTCTATCATTTCAATAGTTTCCTCAAAAGGTTTTCCAAGGTATCTCGGCTTAACACCTGTGGATGCGGTTACCATGGCACATATTGACCCGCAATCAGGTATAAAGCCATCCTCCGTAGGACAGTTAAGATCCATGTGGGTTGCAATAAATACAGCTCCTTCACGAATAAAAGTGCAAGCCCTGGATATTTTCTCGTAGGTTAAGGTTAAATCAAAACTAACTACCACAACATCGGGCTTTTCATCAAGCTTCTCATCGGTCTTTCCATTAGACTTTTCTTCAGACCCTTCTCCAGACTTTTCTTCAGACCTTTCTCCAGATCCTTCTCCAGACCTTTCTTCAGATCCTTGTCTAAATTTGTTTTCAGATTTATCCAATACAAGATTTATGCCTGCCTTTCTGAAACTTTCCTCAAGAAGTGGTGTACCTACCAGATAAACCTTCTTCCCATTATAGTTTTCAAGAAGATATTCAATGGTTACATCACCTGCTGTGGCAATATTCTTCTTGATTATCTCACATCCCATTTTCTGCAGCTTTTTTATATAAAATTCTGGTGTCTTTGATGCATTGTTCGTGAAGAAGAGGAATTCCCTTCCTGTTTCCTTAAGTTTATTAATAAAATCCAGAGAGCCCTCCAGAATCCTGTCTCCGAGGTAAAATGTTCCATCCATATCAAGGATAAAAAGTTTTTTATTTTTTAACAAAGAAGTGTCTTTATTCGGATATGCTGCAATTTTATCTGTATTTTCAATATAAATCATTATCTTACATACCTCCACAACTTAATATCTAAAACAATGCGAGTATGAATTATTACCTGATAACCTGTTAAATCTTAGCCTTTATTATATCATGAATTTCGAAGAAATTGCATGATATAATCGTGCATGTGCGTTTT
>DAOSDD010000028.1:0-26181 GCA_035362115.1 Clostridiales bacterium
CTAACAGCAGTCATCTGTTTGTCTTTTATTAATACAGACGGTATTTTGTTCTCAATTTTAAATACTAAGTTAGTGCTACCGGTATTTTCATTGCTTTTGTCGTTTTTAAAATTTACTCTTGTATTTCCTTTTAATGTATATGTGTTTTGGGCAAGTATGCTTGCGACCTTATATTTTAAGATAAATATTGCTTTGCCTTTATTATAATCTACAGACTTTACACTGCCCCTTATGTCGCTTCCTAGTGATATTGTCCAGTCTTTTATATCCTCCCTTGTATACCTTGCTGTTTTCTTGACAGGATCCTTATAATATTCTTCATCCAGCAGTACACCTGATACTTCCACTTCCACCTCTATTTCGCTGTCAAGGTATTCTAGTGTATTTCCGGAGCTCCCGGAACCAAAATCTTTTATTGCAAGTCGGTTTTCAGGTGTTAATATCTTTACGGAAGTTGCTACATCTGTCATAAGCTTGTCCACATGGTCCAGCTTGTCTATAGTGAAAGTACGGTATAGGAGCTGGTTGTTATATTTGTACCATGCTCTGGCTTCACCCGGGTAGTTTATGGTGGGTGCTGACATAATATTTATATACCTGTAAGCCTCCCTTTCACTATTGTTCTCTGCATTCTCAAAGGTAAGGGTTATGCCGTCCTTTTGAATAGGGCGGTTAATCCAGGCCTTGGTTTTCTGGTCTTCTTGATTTCTCGGCCATTCTGCTGCTTCATTATAAGGGCTTATTTTTTCCAAATTATAGGTATCCTTGCTCCATGGTCTATATAACCATACATTATCATTGATACTTGAACCAGTATTTACATCTATTGTCCACCATGTATTATTATATCTATTACCTGCTACATCAAAGCCATGATAACGGTACTCTCCCCTTACTCCATTTTTACTGTAAAAACCTACTCCATAAGGGCTGTCTGTTTCAGCCTTGAAATCATTTGATCTGGAGTTGGCAGTTGAATAATCACCATATACTACAATATTTTTAGCAAACCACAGCCTGTAGTTAAAAGGGAACACACTTCCGTTAACTGTTATGGTTGAAGGTGTTCCCGGTGGAAGAGTGCTATTTATGCTCTCAAATGTGTTTTTATTGTTTTCATCATAGAATACAGGGAAATAGCCTTTTTCATAATACATTTCGCTATCATCTTCTGCTTTTACAGTCACTAATGATATATCGGGTAGAGTAAACATAGATATAAGTATTGATATTATTAGTACTAAGCTAATTTTTTTAGTTTTCTTCATTATTCTTCACCTACTTTTGATATAGCCATTGTTTTTTATATATTTTGCTTTCTAGTTTCCTTTATTTTTAATCCTTATATACATACCAAAACCATCATCGCTATTATGTTTAGTAATAATTACTATTCTATTGTTAAGGCTGTATTCTTTTTGATATGGAATTCCTTGTCTTTTAATTGCCAGTTCAAGGATGTGGTCAAAATCTTTTATTGCCCTTTCTGCTTCATCTTCAAGAAGATGGTTAAGCAAATCAATGAATACATCTCTGTGAAGTTCTTTGGTAGCTTTGGCATCAAATATGGTAATATCATAACCATTTAATTCCCATTCAGCCATTCTTATACTGAAACTACAGTCTTTAAATATACTGCTTTCTTCATAGGCTTCTTTACTTTTATAGAGCCTAGTACCTACTACTTCATCAGGAGCATAATATCCCCTTAAAGGTAACCCTTTACTTTTCTTCGCACTATCACTCATTACTCTTATTACATCTATTACTTCGGTTTTGGAAGGCGGGTATATTTCGTATATTTTGTTCTCATAATCATCATAGAACTTAACTATCTCACTATCCTTCGGCTTCATTGGCTTTCTCATGCCTTCATCCAGGTACCTCATTACAATAGCACTTCCCTCGCCTCTAGTAAGCGTCTTTTTAGGCAGAAAGCTGCCATTGCCTATGCCTGCTATAAAACCCATTGAATAGGCATACAACACATGCTGCTTATATTCATCACCTATATCGTGATAATCGGGTATTCTTAATTTTGCATAACTTGTATGGTTGGGTATAGGTGCTTCCTCAATTTTTAACGCTGTCTTCACCATTATCCTGGCAGCTTCCTCCCTTAAAATGGGTCTTCTGTAATCTGTAAATTCCTTTTCCTCAATAATCTTCTCTTCCCTGGCCAGCTTTATATATGGTTCTGCCCAATACTCCATCCCTTCCTCTACCTTATGACCCATTGCACGCAAGGTCATTTTTAAAAATTCGTCTACCTTCAAAGTATCCTCAGGTCCAAACCTGCTGCCTCCATATCCTGCTACTATTTCCAGCAAGGCAAGTTTCCCTATATACTCTTTACTCCAGTGATCCTTTATATCATTAAATCTCTTTGCAGCCTCTTCAATATCAGGATTTTCTATTGCAGAAAGCCTTTCTAAAACTGTACTAAAACCAGACCCGGAGGTTGGCATCTCTGCCAGGACTGTGATACTCCCTGACAGAAAAATAACTGATGTCAATAGAGCTATTGCCACAGTAGACGTGAAAAGCATGAAAGCCATTCTTACCATTAAAAACCTTCGCATCATATTCATTAAACTCCTCATCCAACTATTATTGATAATATATTACAACAGCACAACAGCAACAGATTAGCATCCCTGCAGAACCATTTTTGCGTTATATATACCTTACAACAAAAAGATAATCCATGTCTGCAAATGTAATTCTATCCCCATCTTTTATCTCATTCTCAGTATTGCAGTCAATTCTAATATCGTTAATGAAGGTACCATTCCTTGAGTTTAGATCCTTTAAATAATACCTGTTTTCCCGGGTAATTATTTGAGCATGTACTTTACCTATAGTATCGTTTTTTATTGTATAGTCAACCTGGTTTTCCAGTCTGCCTATGAGGAAATCAGCCTTATTAACAGGTACTTCCTCCTGTAGATTTCCTTTCATATTTATTATCATAGGCTTCTGTTCCTTTTTGCCTGATAGCAGTACAGTCTTTCCACCATAGTCAAGAGCAGTTTTAGCTTCATGGCAAAAATAGCTGTTTGATTTCATTGGTTCTTTACTTATTGGCTCCCTGGTTATTTGTTTCTCAGGCTTTCCAAAGCCAGAAAGATTCAACCCTCTATATGGCTGTTCCTCCGAATTAATACCCTGCCGGGCATTAGACTGGGCATTCATATCCTGCCAGGCATTTGTATGCTGAGTATTCATATCCTCCCGGATATTTGTATGCTGAGTATTCATATTGTCGGCATTTATGTTCTTAGAGCTTATATTCTGAGTGCCAGAGGTAAAGCACATGCCTTCTGGACTGCTTTGGGGCTTGTCTACGGTTTTTCCCATTCCAAACAGGTTTTTGAAAAGCAATGTGTCTATAGCAATAATTATTAAAGCAACTGCAGCATATGTAGTTTTAATATTCCCGTTTAAAGATTCGAAAAATTTCTTACTTAATAAAATAAGAATTAGGATAATAAGCTGTGAACCAATAGCCATCCATACTTTACCGGAAATCTTGCTATGATTCAATATCAGATTTCCCAACAATCCTCCTTGTTCTTCATCGTTTGTATTATAGCTGCACTGCTTACCCTTGTCGTCTATTTCAGTTCCCTTCCCTCTGTCACCTTTCCCGCACCTTACCTCATCCCAACTATTCACTTTTCCTGTCTTTTCCTCTAATGCCGCTTCAGAATTTGCACTCCCTATGTCTGATACACCATCCATACCCATTGTATCTGGTGCACTTTTTATGCTCATTTGATCTTCGGTATTTGTATATTCATCCTGATTGCCACCAGTAGATAACTGCATTAATAACCTGTTAAAGCCGTTAATATTAAAGGTCTCACCTTTCAAGTAGTTGATGATTTTCTGAATAAAATTGTCTCCCGTATTTTCGTCTTCAATATATGCAGTATTAACAATTAAATTAATAACAAACTTTCTTAAGATCTGGTTAACTTCCTCATCCATTATTGCAGGTATATAAACCATATTTATCTCGAAGTTTGCCGGATTTATGTATATATAATCAACCCTTAGGATGTAGCACTTGTTGTATAAAAGATAATTTACACCCGAAAGCATTATACCCGTAATCTGGCTTAACAGGTTTACAAACTCCTCTTTATTTATTTTTTTTCTTGACAAGAACTGAGAGAGAGGCATTTGGGAAGTAATATTATAATATAAGCATGTTTCATTATTTTTACGTCTTAAGTCCATTGGCAGCAAGCCGGGTATCCGATTGTTAATAATCATCTCCACTTGATAATTCAATAGTTTATTCACTTCCGGCTTTATTACCAGGTAGCTGGAGAAGTCATCTCTTTCATATATTGGCCTTATCCCGTAATTCTGGATGTCCACCATCATCACCTCACTATACTATTTCCCCGATTATTTATTACAGCCTGCCTTTTTAATTAATTGCGTTACCATTTCTTATCCCGTTGCTTTTAATATCATTAATAATACTGTCATCGCCAAAAACACTCTTCATGACTTTAACTGCAAACTTTATGATGGCATCTCTGAAAATTAGAGCTATCCCCACCAAAACTGCTATTATTACAACTATCTCTACAGTTCCTACTCCATCTTCATCCTTCATAAAGCGTTTCATGAGCTCAGTCATATATCTGCCCCCTTTGTATTTAATATTGTTATAATACTTTGCTTCACTGTATCATCCCAAATTTTTACTGTAAGACTCAGATTCTACCTGTTAATTGCGTTCTTTCAATTACATGGTTACAATTACTTTCGTACAATCACATTTTAAAAATAGATAAAACCGCAGGAGTTGATACTATTAGAAGAATTGCTACCAGCATAAACATCATAGGGATTACCATTTTTGTTGAGGCCTCCTCTCCTAGTTTTTTAGCAGTATTTTTTCTCATTTCCCAGCATTCGTTTGAAAGTACTCTGAAAATTGAAGCAAGTTCTGAATTTCCCTTTCGGATATTCTGTATTACTATGGATACAAATCGTGCAACTTCTACCGTTCTGCATCTTCTGGAAAAATCCTCATATGCTTTAATCTCCGATTTCCCGGAGTTTATTTCAGCAATTACAATTTCCGCTTCTCTATATAAGTCCGACTGCTTTTTATTCTCTCTAATTACTTTCTCCCAGGCCCTGGATGTAGTAAGCCCGGCATTGACAAGAAGTGTAAGCTTATTTAGAAAATCCGGGAAATCCCACTGAATTGACAGATGCCTTCTTTTTAATTTACTATCCAGTTCCCTATCACTTAAGATTACTATCATAGCCAAAAAACATATGCTTAATACTGCATAAGTCATATCAATAGCTGTACCGAGTCCTATCAGCAGAATAACAAATACTCCCAAAGCAAATAAAACCATTTTGTTGGCCCAGTGTATCTTTAAGTAATGCCACGAGTTTTTCGATCCATATATTTCACTTATTTTCACAAGCAGCCTTCTATCATAGTTTGATACGTATCTGCAGCCTATAGCATCCATAATATATAGACCTATTGGGAGCAGATTTTTGAGTGGGAATTGTTTTTTATCCAGCGATTCTACCAGATTGTCATACTTTCCTTTTGACAAAATATATAAAACTAAAATTGCTGTTAAGTATGCTAGGATAGCTAAACTCATCTTTTCCCCCTGTATTACACATCTATATCCATTATTTTTTTTGATATAAAGTATGATATAGTTATTAAAAGTGCCGCAATACTCATAACAATCCTCCCTATTGGAACGGTGTAAACAGGATTAATATAATCTCCCGCTGTAGCTGAAAGCAATACAAGCATTATTACAGGCATAATATTCAGCACTTTCCTTTCAAAATTCTTCCTGGCAAGCATTGTATCAATATCCTGCTTAATTTCAATTCTGTCATTGATAATAGATGTTGTCCTTTTTATAGCATCGGCTATATTTCCTCCTGTTCTTTTGCAAATTCTTAATACTTCAGCAAAACTTTGGACATCCTCGATTCCTGAACGATAGGCAAAATCATCAAGAGCAGATTCAATAGTTTCATTCATTTCCAGTTTCCTCACTATGTAGATTGCTTCCATAATAATATAGGTATCAGGGCTTGGATACAGGATGGCCAGGTCATCCACAGCCCCAACAAATGCAAGTTCAACAGATTTTCCTGCTGACAAGGACGAATGAAGGGAATAAAGCATGTCTTTGAATTGAAGGTTTAGTTCATTTCTGCGTTTTTTAATTACTTTTTTATTTTCAATTGATGGCCAGGCAAAAGCTGCAAGACTCAATATCAAACTAAACAAATGACTCTTATAAAATAAATAAACCAGAAAGTATATTATGGGCATGACTTTTAGAATATGATAGATTTTTTCTTTTAGGGGCATAATATATATGCTATAATCGATTATATTGTTGTCTTCCCTGCACGAGTTTTTATTATTACATTTTTCCGCACCTTTTTTCATTTGTAAAAATACCCCCAGTATCAATAATGCATTCCTGCCGTATGGAATTTTGCTGTTTTCACCATTTTGTTTTCTGTTTTTACAAGGCTGCCTTTAACTTTTCCATCTTCAGTATCTCCCTCATCGCTGAAAACAAAAAGCGGATTTAATACAATCTCACCATTCTTAAAACCGGAAACTTCAGTTATTTCAACAGTTTTCCTGGTTTTATCCCGCATTCTTGCCAAATGGACAATTACATCAATTGCAGACGCAATCTGCTGGCGTATTGCAGTAAGTGGCAGAGGAGCAGCGCTCAGTACCATAGTTTCAAGTCTGCTCAACATATCTTTTGAAGAATTTCCATGTCCTGTAGAGAGTGAACCTTCATGGCCTGTATTCATAGCCTGAAGCATATCCAGAGCCTCTTCTCCCCGGACTTCTCCAACAATAATCCTTTCTGGACGCATCCTTAAAGAAGTCCTTATAAGTTCTCTAATACCTATCTTTCCTCTGCCTTCCATGTTTCCGTTCCTTGTTTCCAGGCTTATCAGGTTTTGTATCCCTTTTATTTGAAGCTCAGCAGAATCTTCTATAGTTATTATTCTCTCATCACCCGATATAAAGTTAGAGAGAGCATTAAGAAATGTAGTTTTACCGGAGCCTGTCCCTCCACACACAAAAATGTTATATCTTGCCTTTACTAGATTTCCTAAGAAATCTGCCGCCTCTATGGTTATAGAATTCCATTTAATAAGCTGCTCCATTGTCAGAGGCTTTTGAGGAAATTTCCTTATAGTCATAACAGGTCCATTCACTGCTATCGGTTTCAATACTACATTAACCCTTGAACCATCCTTGAGACGGGCATCAACAATCGGCGATGCTTCATTTACAACTCTATTTGCTTTTGAAACTACAGATTGAATAACATCCTCCAATTTCTCGGTACTTTCAAATCTAACATCTGACTTGTATATTTTGCCACCCTTTTCTATGAAAATATTACCAGGACCATTTACCATGATCTCTGTAACGGATTCATCATCAATAAAGGGCTGAATAGCTCCCAGCCTTCTCATAGAGTTAAAAACAGTTTCTACTATCTCATGCTTTTCATTAATACTGAAATAGAATTCTCCAGATATATCAAATACTGCATTTGTTATTAGCTCTCTTATTTCAGAATCTGAAATATCTTTGCCACAATCAATGTTTCTGCTTATAATACTGCTTACAGTATTTCTTATCCTACATAATATATCACTGTTACTATATATATCACCGCTACTATCAAACACCATCAAATCTACCTATTAGCTTTCTTAATTCCCTATTAAAGCTGTTAATTTCATCTGCCTTCCATTCCTGCAATTCAAGTCTTTCCTCAAATGGCAGTTTTATATCAATATTTTTCCCCGGTGTTGAGAGGAGAGAGTTTAGTCTATTAATATCAAATGAACTGCCTTCTTCCCACTTATTTATTATTATAGTAGCTTTATCTATAAAGCTAATATTCTTTTTTCGGCAATAAATCTGGAGGCTATTTACAAAGTGCTCCATCTTGCTTAATGCAACCATATCAGTAGTTGTAACCAGAACTATTTCATCACAATCCTCCATAACAGCTGTATTCAGCTGGTTAAAAGAACTCGCCAGGTCTGCAATAATAATGTCATATTGGGCCATTAACTTAATTTGATCTACAAGATATTTAATATCACAGGCAGATATCTCATCTAATTCCATGGCATTATCCGGAGGTGGAAAATAATATATATCATATTGCAAGGCCTTGCATCGTGCAGCTTCAATCTTGTGATTAATGTCTGTATCCTTCTCCTTTAATGAAAACAGTATTTTTGAAAAACTGTTTTGAGCTTCTTTTTCAGGTAGGCTTCCAGGAAAACAATTTACAGAACGTATGGATTCAAGGTTTAAGTAAAATACTTTCATTCCTTCCCTAGCATACTGTATAGATAAATTAGCTGCAATTGTAGTTTTTCCTGTTCCTCCTGCAGGCGAATAAACACTAACCATCCTGGTTTTCTTCACTTCTTTTTCCAGCAGCATATTGCTGTATTTTTCCTTTTCATATATGTTAGAGATATCTTTCACCAGCTTTTCACCGCTGCAGTATTTGTAAATTTCGTTTTTACATCCTGCAATTTCCTTGCTAAAATACTCGGAAACCGTCATTCTTTCAGAGATTCGTATAATCACAGGCAACTTGTTATCCTGTTCCAGGCCATTTAGATTATCGCAGAATTCCTCACCCACAAGTACTATATCAATAATACCTTCATCCTCCGCCAGAAACCGTTTAAAATGGTCCTTATTTGTGAAAGAATTTACCTGAAACTTATAGGGATGTTTTTCCATCAAGTACCCTGTCAAGCTTTCGATATATGGTTCATCCTTATCAGCAAGTATTAGTTTCAGTCTTCTCACATATTCCAACCCCCTCGCCCTGCAGTATATTGTAAGTGTTACATTATGTATTGTTTTCTATATTATATATTATATTCCTTAATATGTCAACTATAAATATTAGTTAAATATTTAATGTTTTTTAAAAAATCTCTAAATCTTTTATTGGGTAATAATACAAAGTTTTACTATTTTATTGCCCATTGTATTGACGATATATGCTTCAAATAGTATATTATAATGTATCAGCATGAAATCAAAATTAGAAGACGAAAAAGGCAACGATTAATAATTCATTTTTTGTGTATATCCGAATATAATTATTATAAGACACTTAAATGTGCCTGGGTTAATATAAATGAGGAGTGATTTGGTGAAGGTTCATAATCTACTTATAGTTACTATTAACTTTCTTGAATTGCTGATTATATTATATGAACGCAGGAAAATACAGTATAGCACTTTTTATGAATGCTCAAAGCAAAAAATTAAGTTTTTGGAAGACAATATTACTGAAATAGCTTCTATAAAAAAAAGAGAAGAAGCCAGGCTTATTCTTAATAAATGTAATAAATTCAATCAAAGTTCAGAATCAGATTTCGCATTGTAATAGTCTACAATGAGGGCATCTAATTCTTTGCTGATTTTAAGCAGGTTACCAGAGTTGATTTTTTCATCATTTATCGAATCCCCCAGCTTTTTTTGAAGCATCATTATCTCTTCTTTTAATTGTGTAACCTTTTCCCCATATTGCATTTTTAAAACCTCACTTAACGCTTCTCATCCTTTGTGTGCATTTCCCCTATAATATTAGATGGTTTTTTATTGTTATTTCTATTTTTGCATCTGTTACCCTAATACCAAATATTACACCATTTCCCACGGATTTTCAACATTATTTTGCCATATATGGGCATAATTTGGCAACATACCATGATTGAAGCTTCCAGCGTGGAAATTATTTCCCAACTTCAAGCTTGTACTATAACTTTTTTCCATCATTTCAAAGTTAACTCAATTAGCTTTGCCTGCATTATGACTGTCATTTTCACTGTATATATATTTTATTTTAATACTGCTTTGTCAATAAGTGACTTATATATACTATATATACCCTAATTAATGTATTCCAAAGCATTTTTTTCTATAATTAAGTCAGAAATATTAAGTTGCTTTAAAAAGGATTTTACATTATTCTGGTAATCTCTTATCTTTAATGGTTTCCCATCTTTTGCGGAATATATCTCACCACGTTCATTTATATAAATATAATTTTCAGTTATTACCGTACCATTTCTTAGAACAACATACCCGTTTTTAGTATTGAGAAGGTCTTTGCCCATAGCATAAGGGGCTTTGAAATCCATCAAATTGGCAATGGTAGGCAAAATATCAATTTGACCTCCGGTAACACTGATAGTATCCCCATTTATTTGTTCTGGGTAGTGTATTATTAATGGAACCTTTTGCAGTTTTATCCACTGTGTATCACTATAATCCATTCCTAAAAAATCCATAAGTTCTCCTGAAAGGTGTTTAGGGACTCCCGAATGGTCTCCATAAACAACAAGAAGTGAATTATTGTAAAGGCCCTTTTGTTTGAGTTCTTCTATAAATTTCCCCAGACAACTGTCGGCATAATTTATAGCTTTGATGTAATTTCCTATGAAAGCACCTTCTAATTCACCTGCTTCAAAATTATAATCTTCAAAGAACGTAAATGGGTAATGACTTGAAAGAGTTATAAAGAATGAATAGAATGGCCTGGAAGTATCTATTTTATCTAAGGATTGATTGAAAAAAGATGCATCGCTTAAGGCCTCCCCATCCCATCCGGCAAAGTCATCCATCTCGTAGTATGACCCGTCTATAAACTCTTTAAACCCCAATGTCTTGTACATTTCCGTCCTGTTCCAGAATTTGGCGGTAAAAGCATGTAATGCATAAGTATTGTATCCTTTATTATTCATAATTTCAGGTAGAGAATGATATGTGTTCTCGGCAAATCTTACATACACTGCTCCTTCTTTTGCAGGATACAGAGAAGTGTTCAGCAAAAATTCCGCATCAGAAGTATTGCCTCCTGCAACTTGGTAGTAGAAGTTGTTAAAATAAAGGCTTTCATTAATTAATTTATTTAGGTTGGGCGTTATTTCTACACCATTTACTTTCCTGTTAATCATAAACTCCTGAAGGGCTTCAACCTGTATTACTATTAGGTTCTTATCCTTCGCAATACCCCTGTATTTTCTTCCAGGCTCCTGCTTGTTGCCAAAATATTGTTTAATAGAATAACTCTCATTTTGTGTTAATCCCTTATTTTTATTAAAACTTTCTTTAGCATATAATTTTAAGCCATCAAAGTGCGAATAAAGGATACCCATTTTTTGAGTTATATAATTGCTGTTATAAATAAGAATATCCATATCGGTTTTACTATATATGGATATAAAGCCTGCCACACCTAGCGCCAGTGATAAAACGCCAGCTATTAGCCTATTGGCAGGGTTAACTTTCTCAATACCCTTTTTTCTGAATTTTATCAGCCATATAAGCAACATGGGTATATCCAGTATATATATTATATCTTTAACTTTAAATAAGCTCTCTATACTTTGCTGAATAGAACTGAAGAGCTTAATATCAATCTGTAAGATAACAGGAATTGATAATATTCCATAGTAATAGCGAAAGAAGTTTGTATCACCTGTAAGTATTGATGATATTATTAAATTCAGCACAAAAATAGCTGTTAACCTCTTCCTGTTAAAAAGCATAACTATTAAGCCAGTAATAATAATCAGAATACAAAACGATGAAAAAATCATTGCAAGATTATCATGTGAGAAATAAGGCTGCCTGTTTATTTGAGTAGTAAATTGAAAATACAAGCACTTACACATTATGGAGATAAAGAGATATATCCAGTAAGAATACTCATTTTCCAATACCCTGGCTACAATTTTATTTTCTTTTATTTTAGTCTTTTTATTAATAATTGCTTCTGTCATTTTAAGCTTCATTCCTCCTGCATTTAGCAACATGTCTATCAAAGTGAAAAGGTTAAATTTTTCACAAAAGGTTAATTATAGAAAATAGCTGCTTATGTCCATAATAGCTGTTAATAATCGCTATTTATTGTTTAATTCAAAAATTAGTGTTATCTTTGCCCAATTATACGCCGCAAAACCACCTGCAAAAAATAATAATAATAATACATTGCTTATAATTAATGTAACATCAATAACAAAATTTCTTAATTTTTTCATAAACTATTATACCTTATTATTCGGCTAAAGATTGTTACATTTTAGTTAAAACAAGTAAAATTTTAGTGAAAATATTGAAAGTAAGATGCCTGCACAAAAGTGCAGGCATCTTTAAGTTAGTTATTTATATGCATCAGGTATTTATTGGGTACATTTGATATTTATATTTATCCCAAATATTTACGTAAAGTATTCCTTACAGCATTTTCTCCTGCAATCATTTCAGTGAAATACTGTTCTACCTTTTCTCCAAGCCCAACCTCATATAAATCTACTCCAAACAACTCAGTATTTGGTAATATGGGTTTTAATTTTCCAGCAGCACTTTCAGGATTTCCAAGCTTAATATCTGCAAAATATGGTTTTAATGTTTCCAGCATAGGATCCGAGCTTAGTGTCATTTCTTTGCCTGCATCATTAATCCCCATAAGGTATCTGCACCATCCAGCCAGTACCAGCGGTATATACTTCAAACTTGCTGCATCTAGATCCGGGCTGTTTTTGTAAGCTGCAATAGTCTGCCCAAATCTTATTTTTAACTTTTGGGAGGTATCTGTTGCAATTCTTTGAGGAGTATCGGGTATGTATGGGTTGGGAAGTCTTACCTCGATAACTTCTTTTGCAAATGCAACAGGGTCAATAACACCTGGGTTTATAACAACCGGCATTCCTTCCTCTAAACCGATCTTTTCAACCAATTTTCTTAAAAGATCATCCTGCATTTCCTGGGCAATAGTTTTATAATCCAGTAAGCACCCATATATTGCAAGAGCAGTATGCAGAGGATTTAAGCAGGTACCTACTTTCATCTTTTCAACCCTGTCAACTGTATTCCTGTCTGTAAAAATAACTCCGGCTTTTTCCAGAGGGGGACGGCCATTAGGGAAGCTATCCTCAATAACAAGATATTGAGGTCCTTCTGCATTAATAAAAGGAGCAATAAAAGTGTTTTTATTTGTTCTGATAATATCCATCCCGCCAATTCCTGCATTATCCAATACATTTTTTACTTCCTCTGCAGGTCTCGGAGTTATTTTATCTATCATTGACCAAGGGAAGGAAACTTTTTTACTGTCATTTAAGTAATCAATAAATTCCTTTTCTACAAGTCCCTTTTCAGCCCATACCCTTGCAATAGTATTAACTGAAGTTGAAAGCCTTTTTCCGTTTTCTGCACAGTTATCCATACTTACAAAAGCTATAGGAAGTTGGCCGTTTTTATATCTTGTATATGCCAGAGAGGCAACTTTTGACATAACATGAATAGGATTTTCAGGACCGACTTCCATATCCTTCTTAACATCAGCCAGAAATTCTCCGGAAAGCTGATTTATGTTATAACCTTTCTCAGTTATTGTAAAACTGGCCATTTGCAGTGATGGGTTGGTAAATACTTTTTTTAATCTTGCCCAATCCTCTCCCCTTGAAGGGTCTCCAACTAAAGACTCGGATATGCTTGCAATTACTTTTTTGGAAAAGCTTCCATCCGGATAGAGAACCACAAGGATTCCCATGTTGTCATATGGGTCATATATTCTGTCAATTATTTCAAAATCATAGGTCTCTGCAGCAATAATACCTTTTTCAGCCAGGCCTGATTCAAGCAGTTCCTGCTGAAGTGCGGCAATAAACCCTCTAAATATATTCCCTGCCCCAAAGTGTACCCATATAGGATCCTCGGTTGTTTTAGAAATCATTTTATCCAGATCAAATTCAGGAATATTTACACTGGTGTTTTCCCATAGTTTTTTATTTTTAATATTTTCTTTGTTTAAATGTACCATATTTCAGCCTCCTAAATAATATTACATTGTTCTGTATCTTCTCGGGTAGTTTCCCTTACATTGTTATAGGTTTTCAAGTTATTCATAGTTTTTAGGTTATTAGGTTATTTATATTATACACAATATTTTATTTATTTTAAAGGCTATAAGGTAAAATATATCAGCTGCATGCTAATTCATATATTGCTTGGGTACATATTTCTGCATGATGCATGAGCTCATCAATGGACACATTTTCATCAGGCTGGTGCGCCCCTGTCCCTGCCCCGCCAAAAGCTACACCGTTATTTTTCAATGTGCGCGCATAAGTTCCTCCTCCCATGGAAAGCAGCTTTGCCTCTTCTCCTGTTATTTTTTCATAAGCAGTAATTAGCCTTATTATTAGAGGATGAGTTTCCGGGACATATAATGGTTCTGAATGATTCAATACTTTTACTACAATACCTTCTTTTTCAGTTTTTTCTTTTATAGCTGCTAAAACTTCTTCCATTTTGCATGTCACAGGATACCGAATATCTATAAATGCTTTCGTGCCTGTATCATCTTTAATAATCTTCCCCAGGTTCAGGGTTAATTCTCCGGATTCTTCATCTTTTAGTGCAATACCTAAAGAACTCCCCGTTGTTTCTTCTCCAATTTTTTCATGCAAAAATTTAAGGAATCCATCCAGATACCTTTCTCTTCCCGCCATATTCAGAAAACTTAGCATCCGATAGATAGCATTGATCCCGTTTTGAGGGCTTGCTGCATGGGCCGGTTTGCCCTTTACCAATATTTCAATACCTTTTCCATTAATATCATTAATATGTGAAACCGAAGTATTGAACTTTTGTGCAATATCCTTCAGTAACTCTACCTCTCCCGGCTTTATTTTATCTTCCGGGATAAAAGCTCTGCACTCAGGGGGTACCATATTAATAACTTCACCACCCCGGAGTGTATAAATAGGGTTGTTATGTAGACTTTCATTTTCACCTTTTTCAAAAACCAGGTGGAGAATCCCCTTTTCCCTGTTAATTATAGGATAATTTGCATCAGGTGAAAATCCCATATGCGGTACAGGTTCTTTCGAGAAATAATACTCCATATCACTCATACCACTCTCTTCATTAGTCCCCAGGATAATCCTTATTCTTCTTTTGGGGACTATTCCTGCATCTTTAAGTGCTTTAAGGCTATATAGGGCAACCACAGCAGGACCTTTATCATCCGATGTACCCCTGCCATAAATTTTACCTTCATGAATTTCGCCTCCAAATGGTGGAAAGCTCCAACCTGTACCTTCAGGAACTACATCAAGGTGAACAAGCACTCCCACAATCTCATCACCTTCACCATATTCCACATGTCCTGCATAGCCATCAACATTTTTAACCTTCAAACCCAGACTCTCACCCAGATTCAGCATATATTCAAGTGCCTTGCCAACACCCTGTCCAAAGGGCTTCCCTTCACATGCTTCATCTTTTACACTCTTTATTTGGACAAGCTCTTGAAGGCTTTTTACGATGTCATTTCTGTGATTTTGTATTTCTTTTCCAATAATCATGATATACCCTCCTTTTTAAGGAAATATTTGATAAATGCCCCCCTGCAAATCTAGTGTTTACATCATTATTATATTATATTCCTGTTTTCGACACTTGAAGTAAAAAATAAAGAGCGAAACTGGCTTAAACAGCGGCTTCGCTCCTATTTGTTGGCATGCGAAAATGTTGTATGGAACACCTCTTATAAAATTTTTTTTATTTTTTTATTCAGCTCCTTTGGTTGATAATATTTCTTGTCCAATCCTAAGCCATACAGACCGTTCAATGCCGTACATACCTGACTTCCTTTGTATGCTGCTGTATAGTACATGTCCTGCGTGTTCGATACATTCATATTTTTCAATGTGTCCAGAATGTTATCTGTTGTGAAGTGCGTGCCATACTGGTCCAATTTACATTCTAATAATCTGTAGATTAATAATGCGGTGTAACAAATCATAAAGTGTGCAATGATACGGTTTTCCTTACTGTGGTGTATGGGCCTTGCGCAGAAGTTGGTTTTAAGAATCCGGAAACAATCCTCAATCTTGTAGCGCTGGGAATTGATGTTCAAGATGTCCTTTGCGTCATCATACAAGTTGGTAGCCACCGCATAGTATCCGTCGTATTTTTCTTCTTCGTCAATAACGGCCTGGTCAATCTCATAGTGGTCGACAGCCTTCTCGCCATCCATCGTCACCGACGTCCTTTTAATGAATCTTGAGACATCGTGCGGTCCCTTTTTTACTTCCTCCACATCACGATACTTTAGAATGTTCCGGGCGCGTTCAATTTGGGCGTTTCTTATCCGACGCTGATACTCCATCACTTTTCTGGAGAATGTGATTATGATGCGTTGCTTCAGGATTGCTTTTGACTTTACTTTTTTGGTTTTCCCATTCTTCAGGACTATTTCCTCGTACAGCCCCAAATCTACGGCGTTTTCAACATCCAAAACTTTATAGGCAAAATCGTTGTACAAGGGGAGATTCTCTTTGTCAAAGCGGTCGAAATCCTTCATATGCTTAATTGTGACGGGGGTATCGTCCGATAATAGTTTGTAGTCATAGTCATTAAATACCGCTTGTTTCAGCGTTTTGGACAGCTTTTTGATGGATTGAGTAACAATGAAGGCTCTGCCGCCCATGGAGTTGTATTGCCTGATGCTGAAGGAGCCAAGCCCAGCGTCCGCGCAGTAGATAAACCGCTCGCCACCGAACATCTTTGTGATTTTCTTCTCCAAAGGTATGGCACATTTTTGTTCGTTGTCGGATCCGGAATTGATACACATGGATATAGGGATGCCATTGCCATCCATGAACAGCCCCATTTGGGCAAGGGGGAGGGGCTGGTGTTGCTTGGAAGGACCATACTTGCGGAATCCTTTTAGAATCTCACCTGTGACCTCATCAATACAGTCGGGGTCCTCCGCTTCGATCTCAAAATAATAGTTTGTACAATCAAAATAGCAGACCGAAGTGTCCCTGGGGACGATGTTTCCGCTGTTTTTGAAAAGGTGTTCAATATATTCGTCATAGTTTTTTTCCAGTATGTCCATGAAACGCAATATATGCTGGTACCCAAAAGAAGGCTGTTCGTAGTAGGTGTCCAGCTTGTCAAAGGTGCCTAGTTTCGATTCGGGGTCGAGGATTCTTGCATAGGTAAGGAAGCGGTTAATGTCATTACAGGAGAAGGTGGCTTTATGGCTCGTCTGGACAGCTTTGAAAAAATCCGCAATCGCAAGATCGTGATAGATCTTCTGCAAAATTATGTAGCCAGTATTTAAAAGGTTCGACTTGGATGCTATGTCACTGGTGGCGGTCAGTTTCTCATCAAAATCAATCTCAAAACTCATGCTGAGTTTATTGTGTTTTTGAGCTTCGTTAGCTTCCATCACTTTCCTTTTAGCGTAAGCAAGAGGGTCGGGATCGATGGCCAGCAGTTCGGAATGCTTGCCGATCCTCATCACATTTCTGGTCGATGTCTTTTTACCGTTACGGAACCCCACCTGAATGAAGTAAGTAGGATCCTTGGACTTTTTATCGTAATTAAGCTTCATATGCCACACATCCTTCTCTTTTGTGTATTATTTGATTATAACATAAAATTTAACGAAATACAACCCCGTACAACAAATTATTTTTAAAATTTGACAACAAAAAAATCAGGAAAGGCTTTATTGGTAAGCGTTTCCTGATTTTAATAGGGCCTATTTTTTAGTTTGAAGTGTCGAAAACCCGCATATATTCAAGTGCCTTGCCAACACCCTGTCCAAAGGGCTTCCCTTCACATGCTTCATCTTTTACACTCTTTATTTGGACAAGCTCTTGAAGGCTTTTTACGATGTCATTTCTGTGATTTTGTATTTCTTTTCCAATAATCATGATATACCCTCCTTTTTAAGGAAATATTTGATAAATGCCCCCCTGCAAATCTAGTGTTTACATCATTATTATATTATATTAATATAGTGTTATACAAATTTTTATTATATATTGAATAACCATGCCAAATTATGCAAATATATGGGGGAAATTGAGGGAGAAAAAGCTATGAAACACCTTTTTATAATAAATCCTGTTGCAGGTAAGGGTAAGGCATTAGAGTATATACCAAAGATAAAGGACTTTTTTTCGCGAAGGCAAGATGATATGTATTTCATAGAAACGACTGAAAAGCCGGGTCATGCTGTTGATCTTGTAAAACAATATGTAAGCAAAGATACATACAGGGTATATTCCGTGGGGGGAGACGGAACCTTGAACGAAGTTCTGAATGGTATTGCCGGAAGTGACAGTTCTCTTGCAGTGATTCCTGCAGGATCAGGCAATGATTTTGTAAAAAGCCTTGTGAATTATTCTCCGCTATATCTTTCTCAAAAGGATGAAGCAAAAAGTGTGCTTCTTGAAAAACTAGCACATGGGCAGGAAAAACTTGCAGACATCGGCAGAATTAACGACAGATACTTCATTAACATATCCTCAATAGGGTTTGATGCGGAAGTAGTTTATAATACAAATAGAATAAAAAAGCTCCCCTTGGTCACAGGTATATTCGCGTATATCCTTGGGGTATTTTCCACACTTATAAGCTATAGTAAAAATATTTTAAGAATATCTATTGATAATAATTCTATAGAAACAGACACTCTTCTGGTTGCAGTAGCCAATGGAAGGTATTATGGCGGAGGAATGCAGCCTGCACCTGCTGCCAGTATATATGACGGTATTTTTGACATATGCCTTATCAAAGGTGTAGGACGGCTGAGGATTCTGAAGTTTTTCCCCAAATTCATCAAAGGCCGGCATTCTGATGTTAAGGAAGTATCTTTTCACAGGAGTAAGCAAGTAAAAATTTACAGCAACCACAAAGTAGCCCTTAATGTGGATGGAGAAGTTTCTATGGTAGATGGTGAAATTGACTTTGAAATTATCCCGGGAGGAATTAAAGTTGTAATCCCAGGGTAAGAATAATCGTTATCATGGTTACAGTCGTGAAGCTGGATGTACTTCCAACTTCCAATTAACAACTTACAACTCAGCCTCTCGCCTGTATACTCTAACTTCCCACCTTACCCTGCCTCATTGCCCGCGAGATGCTTGTACTGTTCCGTATAGAGTTCCCAATAAGCACCTCTTTTGGCAATCAGTTCATCATGTGTTCCCTGCTCAACAATTTCACCGTTATCTATATACATAATTCGTGATGCATTTTTAATTGTAGACAGCCTATGGGCGATAATAAAGGATGTTCTCCCCTGTAAAAGCTTCTCAAGCCCTTGCTGCAGTGCGATTTCGGTCTTGGTATCTATGCTTGATGTAGCCTCATCCAGTATTAGTATTTTAGGATCAGCCAAAAGCGTTCTGGCAAAAGATATTAACTGCCGCTGCCCTGCAGATAAAGTAGAACCCCTCTCACTTACTTCAGCATAATATCCTCCATTCATCTCAACAATGAAATCATGAGCCATTACAGCCTTTGCTGCTTCAATAACCTCTTCATCATCAGCATCAAGCTTTCCATATTTTATGTTATCAATTATATTCCCCGAGAAAATAAAGGTATCCTGAAGCATTATTCCCATTTGTTTTCTCAAGGACTTCAAGGTTACATCCTGTATATTTATACCATCTATAAGAATTTCACCAGAATTTATATTGTAAAACCTGCTTATTAAATTTACTACAGTAGTTTTACCGGCACCCGTAGGGCCTACTAAAGCTATTGATTCCCCGGGGTTGGCAGTGAAACTTACATTATTAAGTATACGCCTTCCACCTTCCTCATAGCTGAAGTCAACATTCTTAAACTCTATCTTGCCTGTTATAGACGGCATTTCATAAGCTCCGGGAAGGTCTGCAACCGTAGGCTTTTCGTCCATTGTTTCAAAAACACGTTCCAAATATGCCATTACAGTTACAATCTGATTATAGAAATTACTGAGGTTGTTAATAGGACCCCAAAATCTTCCTGTATAGCTAGTAAAAGCTATAAGCACACCCAGTGATACACCTCCGGCAATCCATGACACTCCTGCCATATATATTAAAGCTGTCACAATAGTCGATATATTATCAACAACAGGTCCTAAAATAAAACTGCTGTTTACTGCTTTCATCCAGGAATCCCTGTATTTATTTCCCAGGTCCTCTAATATTCCTAAATTAACACTTTCACGTACATAAGCCTGAGTAACTTTTATTCCTGAAATACTCTCATGTATATAAGCATTCATGTTTGACTGCTTTGCACTTACATCCTGCCACGCTTTTCTCTGCATGTTTTTTATCAGGAATACAGTTAGCAAAAGTACAGGCAAGCCTGTAAGGCTAAGGAGCATAAGCCTTGCATTTATGGAGAACATGATAACTATTATAAACACCAGACTTATTAAATCTATTATTACCTGGATGAGCCCGTTGGAAAGTAAGTTTCCAATTGAGTTAACATAATTGATAACTCTTACATATATTTTCCCATGGGGTCTGCTATCGTAATAGGAAAAAGGCAATTCCTGAAGATGGGAAAAAAGGTCAAGACGAATATCTCTCATTATACTTTGTCCCACATCATTAATAAGCTCTATTCTGAATCTTGAACAAACTGCTATTATTGCAAGGTTCAGAGTAAAAAAGGCAGACAATACAACAAGACCTGCTACATCCTTCTCAGGTATTTTAGTGTCTAAAGCTTCTTTAATTAAATATGGTCCCAAAAGTGAGGCTGATGTAGTTATAATCATCAAAAGGAGAGTAAGAGCCATTTTTCTCCTGTATGGCCTTACGTATCTGGAAATTCTTTTTAAATGATTAAAATTAAATTCACTTTCAAGCCTTTCATCTATATCATACTTATTTCTAGCCATATTAACATCTCCATTCCGCAGCGGTGAAAATCATACACCTGCTTCAACTAAAGTTTTAGCCTTGCCGCTTTGAATCATAAATACATTATAATAATACCCCTTATTGGCCAGTAGTTCTTCATGTGTTCCCTGTTCTGCTATACGTCCGTTGTCAAGAACAAATATTATATCCGCATTACGCACAGATGATATTCTGTGGGAAATTATAAATGTTGTTTTCCCACTATATACTGATTTGAGGGTTTCCTGTATTTTTTGTTCCGTTTCAACATCAACACTGGAAGTAATATCATCAAAAATCATTATGGGAGAATTTCTAAGCAGAGCTCTGGCTAGAGATACTCTCTGGCGCTGTCCTCCTGAAAGGCCTACTCCACGCTCTCCCACTATAGTATCGTATCCTTCTGAAAGCTTTACAATAAATTCATGGGCTCCTGCAGCATCAGCAGCTTTTTCAATACTTTCCATATTGGCATCAGGCACACCATAGGCAATATTGCCTTCAATTGTATCGGAAAACAGAAATGTGTCCTGCATTGCTATTGCAACATTATTCCGCAGGTTCTTCTTAAATATTTTCTTAATATCTGTTCCATCTACAAGTATTTCTCCTTCGTTACAATCATAAAACCTGCAAATAAGGTTTGCCAGGGTAGACTTGCCTGATCCTGTAGCTCCCATTATTCCTACAGTTTGACCTGGTTCTATATGCATATTTATGTCTTTAAGCACTTTTTCTCCATTATAACTAAAGGATACATTATTGAAATCTACCTGACCATTCACTTTATCAAAGGCAATACTGTCTTCCGTATCTGTGATTTTTGCTTCAACTGTCATAAGCTCGATAACTTTTTCCCCGGATGTGAAGAACTTCTGAACCTGGTCACTCAACCAGTTTGCCATATTTATAGGTACACTGAGAGTACCTGCAAGCCCGGTGTAAATAACCAGCTGGCCATAGGACAGTTTTTCATTTATTACAAGGATTCCCCCAACTAAAATTATAACAACTGTCATCATGCCCCCTAGAAAGTTTATAAAAGGCAGATACTTTTTCCATACTTCAACCCACTTATTATATTCATTCTTGTACCCTTCATTTTCCTTTGTGAATTTTTCTATTTCGAAATTTTCATTGGTAAATGCTTTCACCACTCTGTTTCCACTGATATTTTCCTGCACAACGGAATTTAACCGGGTAACCTGCTCATGCCATTCAGAATTCAGGGGCTTTGTCTTTTGGGTCATCTTGAAGGTATAAAATCCTATAAAAGGTGTTACTGATAGCAAAAGCAGAGTAAACAGAAAATTCATTCTTACCATTATAATCATCGCAAAAACAAAACTAAAGAGGCTTTCAAATACTACCGTTGCAGATCCTGCCACAAATTGTCTGATAACCTGCAGGTCTCCGCTTATCCTTGTCATAATATTTCCGGTTTTAGTCCTGTCAAAATAACTAAAGTCCATATTTTGTATTCTGGAATATAAATCATTCCTGACATCAAATAAGAAGTTCTGTGAAGTTTTTTCAACCAGCATAAGGGAAAAATACCGGGCTACAGATTTTAATGCAACCCCCAATATTAATATCCCTAAAAGTTTTAGAAGCAATTCATTTCTGCCGCCTTTTATTACATCATCAACGATTATTCCTGAAATATATGGTGCAACCATTCCTAACAATGCATTTGCCATCATGATCAGGAATACTGCTGCAATTGAAAACCTGTATTTCTTTAGATATCCCCAAAAAAAGCTAAAAACTCTCATAATCTGTCACCTAAAAAAAATTAAAGACTATTGTGAAATTATCGGAACCCATGTCCTATAAACGTACACTTTTCTATTAAGATACGTTCTCTCTCTTTTTCCAATAAACCAATAGTCTCTTTATTTAATTCCTTTTTCATATTAGTCAAAAAATTTATGCATCTCATATAGCCTGGATATTCAACTCCACTTCTGCAGGATTAGCAAAACCATCCTCATCCTGTATAAGTGCTTTTTAATATTCGGATAAAAATCCCGCTGTATTTCCTAAAACATTATGATGTATATTTAAAGTAAATTAAATGTATTATTTTAATCTGAGCATGTATATTCTTATACAAAAAGAAGTTATTCTCACACTTTAACCCAAAGGCGTGAGATGTTATCAAAAAACAGCTGTATGTAAAAATTGAAAATCGTGTGATATAATGTTAAAATTATTTTATATCATACTGCAGCTAAACTGTAAGCCTTTAATGCGTAAAAATCGCTGCGGTAAATTAAGGTGCTATATTTTCTCAAAAAAGATAGTTGTCATATATTGTTTTTTGAGAAAAATAGTATATTATGCATTGGATGTGATAGTTTTTGTGCACCTTGGGAATAAACGTTGATACATTTAACCCACGAATTTTTTATATATTCAAACGGAAATTTGGGGATCAGGATGCTACCAAATACCATTGCCATGACTTTATTTCCTTTATATATGTACTTTCAGGAGGCTGTACTTATAATCTGGATGGCTTCCTTTACCAACTGAAAAAAGGTGACCTGATCATTTGTAATCCTGGTGTTTATCACTGCCGTCTTATGAATACAGGTCAGGAAGTAATAGAGTTTCATGTAGGATTCTCCAATATATCTCTTGCAGACTTGCAAAGGAATTATCTAATACCTGAAAACTCCAACCCTGTCTTTAAAATTTCAAGGTATGAGCAGGATTTCCTGAGATGTTGCAGTGAGATTGTTGCAGAGCAGGAAAAAGACGAGCCTGGGTGCGAACCTCTTCTTAAGTCCTTAGTTATGAAGCTTATTGTACTTTTTCTGAGAGAAACTTCAACTCACAGGAATTCCGATAAAAGTGCTGTATTCAACTTTGATTCTTATGACAGACTTAATATTGTTAATACTATAGTATCATATATTAATGAAAACTATATGAATGACATATCTCTTGATAAAATTTCCAAAAACATGTACCTAAGCCCTGTATATATTTCAAAAATATTCAAAGAGGAAATTGGAGAATCGCCCATAAACTATTTAATTAAGGTACGGCTGGCAAAAGCATTGGAGCTTCTTGAGAATGGAGATTTAACCGTAAGGGCCATAGCAAAAAGTGTGGGGTATGATGATGCCTATCATTTTAGTAAATTGTTTAAAAAATACTATGGCAGTCCCCCATCAAAGTTCCGGAATAAATAAGGGGACGGCGTGTCCCCTTACCTTATTACCTTACATCCTCTCCTCCAAGTGTTTCCTGCCCAATAACAGACCTTCCTTTACCTTCTCTTCACTGCCTTCATACAACGGATCTTCATGCTCTATGCTTACAACACCGTCATAGCCGATTTTCTTAAGTTCGTTAATAAATCTGCTCCACTCCACCTGTCCCAATCCAGGCATACGGAACCTCCAATAACCATTCCCGCCACCATGCCTCAGGTGTCTGTTAAATACACCGTACCATTTAAGTTTATCTTCAAACACTTCTGCATCCTTGGCATGGACATGGAATATCCTATCCTTGAACTTTTCTACCAGTGGATAATAATTAATCAGTTGAAATAAAAGATGCGATGGATCAAAATTGAGTCCAAAATTACTGTTTGGTATTCTTTTGAACATTTCCTCCCACAACTCAGGTGTAAAGGAAATTGTACCCGGCTGTCCGCGAACCTGCCAGCCTTCCATGGGACAGTTCTCAATAATTATTTTTATTCCCCTGTCTTCCGCATAGCGCACTAATTTACCAAAGTCTCTCTCATACTCCTCAAAATTATCCTCAATAGTCTTATCAATATTTCTTCCCACAAAAGTTCCCACCATTGATGTTTCAAGCATGACAGCTGCGTCAATGCACTTCTTCAGATGATTATTAATAAAAGCCCTCTTGTTAAGATCGTTGTGAAGATTATTGTCGTAATAGGCCAATGATGAAATTGTAAGGCCATATTCCTTAAAGCAGGCTTTAATTCTTTCTGCTTCCTTTTCTGTAAGATTTGCAACATCAATATCACTTGAAGAATAATCCCTGTCATTTTCCCTTGGCCAACATGCTACTTCCAGTGCTTTAAATCCGTTTTCCGCCGCCCATTTAACTTTTTCTTCAAGTGGCATATTGCCCAGACATACAGTTAAAAAACCCAGTTTCATCTATTTCTCCCCCTTTTAAATTATTGATTCTGCTGCAATACCCGCTTTAGAGACATTTCCCCTCGCAACATCTTTCCGATGCTATCGAAATTTTGCTGGAACACGACTTTCTGCAGTGGAATCAATTATTATATCTGTTACCAGAACCTACTATTTGAAATATACCGGTTCTCCTGTTTTCGATGATGTATAAATAGCCTCAAGTATCTGAGTGACTACCAGAGCCTGCTCCGGTTTTACAACAGGTTCCGTATCGTTGATTATGGATTCTATCCACAATCTTGCTTCCCTGTCTGAAGGGCTTTCAGCCTTTCCATCATAGAAGGCAACCCCTCCCTTTCCCAGTTCGGGTATCTTTGTATACATTCTGCTGAATTCTTCGCCATTAATTCTCAGGCCATCCCACATATCAGCCCCACCTTCAGTACCACATAATGTTGTCTTGGCCTCGCCAACCTGCAGAATATTTAATGCCCAGCTGGACTCCAATATAATCGTAGCGCCGTCTTCCATAACGATAAATCCGAAAGCTGAATCTTCAACAGTAAATTTCTCAGGATCCCATGGACCCCAGGCATTGGCTGCATTCTTTTTGCTGCCCAGTTTATGATATGTAGTCCCCACTGCATACTTTGGCTTATAATTATCCATCATCCAGAGAGTTAAGTCTAAAGCATGAGTCCCAATATCAATTAAAGGTCCCCCGCCCTGTTCTTCTTCATTAATGAACACACCCCATGTGGGAACTGCCCGCCTGCGGATAGCATGGGCCTTGGCAAAATAAATCTCTCCCAGATCCCCTCTTCTGCATATATCATATAAGTATTGGGACTCGGCTGTCTGCCTGTTCTGGTAGCCGATAGTGAGTTTCTTTCCTGTACGCTTGGCAGCTTCCAGCATTTTTTTTGCATCCTCTGAAGTTTTCGCCATTGGCTTCTCGCACATTACATGCTTTCCTGCTTCCAGCGCATCAACTGTGATAAACCCATGTGATTTGTTGGGAGTACATACATGGACTACATCAATAGAGCTATCCTTTAACAACTCTTTGTAGTCTGTGTAAACAGAAGCATCTTTAGTTCCGTATTTTTGGGCTGCCTCTTCAGCTCTTTCCTTCACAATATCACAAAAAGCTACCATCTCTACATTACTTAATTTGCGAAGACTGGGCATGTGTTTGCCATTTGCTATACCACCACAG
>DAOSDD010000029.1:0-25551 GCA_035362115.1 Clostridiales bacterium
CATAATTTCATAGGGAACCCGAAGCCCGCTATTTCAATAGCGGTGTAGTTCACTTGCATCATACTCTTTAGATTTTAAGGCTATAGGCATATATAAATCTATTCCGCCGATGTGATTGGCATTATCGTCAAAACCCAAGTGCTCTTCCAGCCATTGGTGGCCTCCGTAAACATACTTACTGTCTGAAAGCCAGTTTTTAAATCTGTTCCACGCTTTACCAATTTCATTTCCAATATTATCGTTTTCTCCACGCTTAACGTTTGTAACAGCGTAAAGCCCACCACTCATAACTTTTTCCTTCACTTTATCATCATTTACAATTACATTATCGGCAATAGTGACACAAACTTCATAACCGTACTCGTCTTGGTCGGGAGATGATGGGTTTGGATTATTAAAACCATAAATGCGTAAGTTTTGCTCATTTGCGTTCAAACTGTTCCTGTTGAGCCAGTCTGCTATTACAGCAAAAGCATGGTTTTCGGGATGTTTCCCGTAATAGCAATAATAAGCTACTCGCATGGGTGCAAGTTCTTTTAAAACTTTTATATCAGGATACTTTTCAAGCAATTCATTATCCTGAATATCAAAATATTTATCCATAATATCAATCCTTTCAAAAGAAAATGTTCTGTTATGTTTCCTATACTCACTAGGTAAATATCCTGTTACACGTCTGAAAGCCCTTGAAAAGCTATCTCCACTTTCAAAATCAAACTTTACCGCAATATTAATTATAGAAGCATCACTATTCTGCAACTCAATACTTGCAAGGCTTATCCTGCGCAGTCTTATATATTCTTTTACGGAATAGCCTGTTAGTGTAAAAAACATCCTATAAAAGTTTGATAAAGACATGTATGCTGTTTGCGCAACAAAATTTATATCAATTTTGTTTTCAAGGTTACTTTCTATGTAATCAATGGATTTTTTTATTCGTTCATAGTAATTCATTGCGGAGAACTCCTTCATTATCTTAAGATAAGAATATTATAGCATGTGTAAATTACTATTATCCGACTTTTTTTCCAAAAGTCTTTTTATTATTTTTATAGAGAATACATGACATATGGTAAATTGGCTTGTTTATCAGTAAAACTTTAGATTTATTCACCACTTTATAAACATAACTGATTTTATCTGTTGTGTTTATAAAGTGAGAAATTCAGCTAGTTTTACCTAAAATGTATAAAAAATCATTAAAGAAATAATACTAAAAAAGGAATCTAAAATTTGCTATTGAAAGGAGGTAGTTTACATTGAAAGCTACAGGCATTGTAAGAAGGATAGACGATCTAGGGAGAGTAGTAATACCCAAGGAAATTAGAAAAACAATGAGAATACGGGAAGGAGACCCCTTAGAGATATTTACTGATAGAGAAGGAGAGATTATTCTTAAAAAATATTCTCCAATAGGAGAATTGGGCGACTTTGCAACCAAGTATGCGGAATCCCTTTACAAAACAAGCGGGCATATTACATGTATTACGGATAAGGATTCTGTAGTTGCAATATCAGGAGCTCCAAGGAAAGAGTTTACTGATAAAACATTAAGCCCCGGACTAGAAAAGCTAATATCTGATAAAGCTACTGTTATTGTTAAATCTCCTGAAGAAGGAACTATACCAATTACTAAAGATGAAAATGGAGAAAAACGTTACTCATCACAGCTAGTTACGCCCATCATATCTGAAGGTGACTCAATCGGGGCAGTAATATTTCTCTCAACGGAACCCGGTATTAGGATGGGTGAGGTAGAAGAGAAGCTGGCAAAGTCAGCAGCAGGATTTTTAGGTAAACAGATGGAACAGTAATATACAATTTATGTAAAACAAGTTATATAAAAAGGCTTCCTAGGCTTCTTTAGTAATTACATTGCTATAATGGAAGCCTTTTTTAAATGCACCCTCGTATATACGCATACTTATTTAATTGCAGCTAATAGATGCAATATGATATAATATCCTCAAAAATGAGGATATTATATGCCTCCGGCGGAATTTATGTGCGTGCGAATATTTTTGCTTCGCAAAAAACGCATATGCACAATTATATCATGAATTTAAAAAAATTCATGATATAATATCCTCAAAAATGAGGATATTATATGCCTCCGGTGGAATTTATGTGCTTGTGAATATTTTTGCCTCACAAAAAACGCACATGCACGATTATAGCATGAAATTTAGATAATTCATGCTATAATAGCCGCAATGTATTTATGTTTGCTCAACATGTTATCTATAGCTTTAGACAAAGCAAATTCGCTGGAAGGGAAGATGGGGTTTTGGTGAAAGAAAGATATAGTTTACAGGATCTAACTGATATTATGACTCTTTTGAGAAGTGAAAATGGGTGTCCATGGGATAGGGAACAGACTCATGACAGCTTGAAAAGATATTTGATAGAAGAAACATATGAGGTATTGGAAGCTATCGATTTAAATGATAAGGACAAGCTGTGCGAGGAACTGGGAGATCTGTTGCTGCAGATTGTTTTTCATGGGCAGATAGCCAATGAACAAGGCAGCTTTAATATGGATGATATTATTAACGGTATTTGCCGGAAAATTATACAGCGACACACTCATGTTTTTGGTAAAGATAAAGCAGATACACCAGAACAAGTGGTTAATAACTGGGAAATAATAAAGAAGAAAGAAAAGGGAATGAATACCCAAACTGAAGTTTTGAAAGCAGTACCGAAAAATTTACCTGCACTTATGCGAAGTTATAAGGTCCAGCAAAAGGCAGCTCAGTCAGGTTTTGACTGGGATGACATAGAAGATGTATTTATTAAGGTTTATGAGGAAATTCAGGAGCTGAAAGATGTATATAAGAGTAAAAATGTGGCAAGAATAAATGATGAAATGGGAGATATATTTTTTGCAACTGTAAATTTAGCCAGGTTTTTACATGTACAGCCGGAGCTTGCTCTGACACATACAACTAATAAGTTTATTAAAAGATTTGAGTATATCGAAGAAGAAAGCATTAAAGCTGGTAAGAAACTGGAAGAAATGACTCTGGAAGAAATGGATAAGCTATGGAACGAAGCAAAAAAGAATCTTCGGGAAGATTAAATACTTAATTATGCAAATACCTGAATACAAATTGCTTAAATGCTATTTAAGCAGTCAAAAAAACCAAATTAAAGGAGGGTAAAAAATTGAATAAAGCAGAATTGATATCAAGTATTGCTGAGAAAACGGGGATGTCTAAAAAAGATGCGGAAAAGGCTTTGAATGCTTTTACTGAGAGTATTGAAGATGCCCTTGAGAAAGGTGAAAAGGTTCAACTCATAGGTTTTGGATCTTTTGAAGTAAGAGAGAGAGCTGCCAGAAAAGGTATAAATCCTCAGACAAAAGAAGAAATAACTATAGAAGCGTCAAAGGTGCCGGTTTTTAGAGTTGGTAAAGCTTTAAAAGATAAAATTAATAATATATAGAAGCTGGCAAAGCAGGTTTTTTGACATAACTCAAAGCGTTGGAAACACATGACATATGTTAGGATAAGCCTGTCATATGCCAACACCAAGGATTGTGATTTCCAACGCTTTAACCAATACTATATATGTAGCGTTGGAAACACATGGAAAGGGGATTTTAAAGGTGAGGATTGATAAGTTTTTAAAACTTTCAAGGGTTATAAAAAGACGTACCCTTGCTAATGAAGCTTGCGAATCAGGGAAAGTTAAAATTAATGGACGTGTTGTAAAACCCTCTGCTGAAGTAAAGCCTGGTGATATAATAGAAATTACATTTGGTAGTAAAACCAGTAAAATGGAGGTTGTTACAATTGCCGAGCATGTTCCAAAATCAGGAGCTGCAGAACTAATACGAATAATTGAATAAATAGTTGTTGAATATATATTTGATCTCACTGCAGAAATTCATGTACCAACATTGGACTTTTGCAGTGTAGCATAGTTATTGCAGAAGAATCATATTTATACGATTTTGACATAATAAAAAATAATCCTTTAGTTGCTAAACTACCTGGATTATTTTTTATTGTGCTTTTATGCATATATGATTTTGTACATGCATATAAATTTATTGAATCTACATAAGGTTATACAGAATAAGGTTAAATATGATATATATAGTTCCTGACACGAGCCTTGCAGCTGTGTACAAGAACTATTATACAAGGAGGTTAAAATGGCAGAGGATAAGAAGATAATTAAGCCCAAAATACAAAATTTAATTCTTGAGAACAGACAAAAATTAAGTGTATCTGGAGTTATTGATGTTGAAAGTTTTAATGAGGAATGCGTTGTTGTTGATACAGAAATGGGAATTTTAATTGTTCATGGAGAGGACCTACGTATCAATAAATTAAATCTTGATAATTCCGAACTAAATATTGAAGGTGATATTATAAGCTGCGAGTATAGCGATAAAGAAGGACCAAGATCTAAAGGTATTGGCCTTTTCAGCAGAATGTTCAAATAAGGCTGGTGAATATATTTGCCAATATCAACCAGTATACAGGCACACATTTTTCTATACTCCATATTATGTGGTATGGTTATAGGATTTGTTTATGATGTTTTTAGAATAAAAAGAAAAACAATTAAAACAACTGTCCTATTTATATATATTGAAGATATTCTCTATTGGATTATTGTAATGGCAATAATGTTTGCCCTTATATTTTACAGTAATGATGGTGAAATAAGAGGGTTCATTTTTATTGGAGCATTAATAGGTGTTATACTATATATGCTCCTGCTGAGTAAAATTATAGTAAAATTTTCTTTAGCAATATTGAATATTTTAGGAAAGATAATAAAAGTTATTTTGTTCATAGTTGCATATCCTTTTAGACTAATATATAGAGTATTATCTATTCCTGTAAAATTACTTATGAAACCTGCAAAAAAATTCACCAGGTCTATCAAGGCATATTCTAGAATTAAAATGGTAAAAATATCTATGTGGAAAAGATCCTTAAGGAATAGAATTAAAAAGATATGAACAAATTAAAGATAAAATTAAAATTAAAATTAAAGTTAAAAATAAAGATAAAATTAAATTAAAAAAAGTTACAAATAAAGAGGATTTTTTAGATTAATATAGAATTATATATATATGCATCGCAACTATGCTGCAAAACAAAAGAAGTTTTATAATAACTGCGGTGAATTAAGGAACAGTGGAGGATCAGATTTAATATGAACAAAAGAAAAGGTTCGATATTTGGCATATTAGTTCTTATTGCATTGATCATATATTTCTCTTTTATTATTATCGATCAACAGAAAATGTTGAAAATTAAAGAAACTGCACTGATGGAAATAGAGAACAAGATAAAGAAGGAGGAATTAGTAAGAAATGATCTTGAAAAACAAAAGGATATGCTTAATAGCCGCGAATATATTGAAAAAGTAGCTAGAGAAAAACTAGGTATGGTTAAACCGGGTGAAAAAATTTTTATTGACATAAATAAGTAATCAATAATAATTATGGTAATTGCGCTTAATAATACTTGACTACAAACTGGTAATACTATATAATTCTAATTACTTTAGATTATAAAAAAGTGAAAATAAGAGTACAATGAATGACTAATTTTTTGACTGTGGATCTATGGAATAATAATAAAATAAATAATTATATAAATAACAATATAAGCATATGGTAACTGTATTACAGTTACATAAATTTTAAGGAGGAACAATTATTTTATGCTAGTTGAGGTAGGCAAGGTAATTGATGGAAAGGTTACCGGGTTAACAAATTTTGGTGCCTTTGTCCGGTTATCTGATGGAAAGGTTGGTTTGGTCCACATTTCTGAAATTGCAGATGAGTATGTTAAGGACGTAAATTCATATCTTAAGGAAAATCAGATAGTCAGAGTAAAAATTATTTCTGTAGATGAAAAGGGGAAAATTAGCTTATCGATAAAAAAAGCTAATGATGGAACTAAGAAGGTTAAATCAAGCAGGCCTGAAGAGATAGACTGGAGTAAATCTGATGGGAAAGAAAAAATGTCTTTTGAAGACCAGCTTGCAAAGTTCATGAAAGACAGCGATGAGAAATTGCAGGATCTAAAGAAAAATTTCGAATCTAAACGGGGAGGCGGAGGATACAAGAAATACGCCAATTATTAATCTATTTATCCATCTAGTTTTTGTTTATCTGTTTAGTATTTATTATATAAGTTACATTCTATACAGCTTTATTTTATAATACCAGCAAAAACTTTCCAAAAAAAAACTACTTGACACGCAAATGTATTAGTGGTAATATAATAAAGCGATGTGCCGGAGTGGCGGAACTGGCAGACGCACAGGACTTAAAATCCTGCGGTTCGTGAGGACTGTACCGGTTCGATTCCGGTCTCCGGCACCACTAATTTAATATCGCGGGGTGGAGCAGTACGGTAGCTCGTCGGGCTCATAACCCGAAGGTCGATGGTTCAAATCCGTCCCCCGCAACCAAAAAAACAAAGCATTGCAAAGAGATTTGCAATGCTTTAATTTTTTGCTCTTTTCAAAGGAATCTTTATTACTGAATCCCGGTTTTTGTGGTATAATCTTAAATATGGTTGAAATGAGGTGCATATGAGTTGCATAAATGTAAGCATACAATGTATGCATTCAATAAGTAAGTAAGGGGTGGCAGTGTGAAAATAAAGGTAATTGGTTCAACCAAAAGCGGTTATTGCATGCCGGTTGAAGATGCATTGGGGTTCGGTGGTAAATCAGCGGGTATATGTTATATGCCTGATAGCTTCGAATCCATATTGGGAGAGAATATTGAAAAAACCGAAAAACGGATTCAACGCACATTAAAATCGGGTCATCACAGCGTATATGATCATCCTACATATAATCTTTTACTTGAAGATATACCCAAAATATTAGCTATGGTTTTAAATAATGAGGGTTTTTATACTACATCTGAAAAATCTGCCAGGTATACTAAAATGAATCCTGGTAAAAGGGAAAAAGACCTATACGAAAAATGGGCTGATATCCTAAAAGAAAAGATTCATGAAATATATCCCCAAATATCTAATTCTCATACTGAAAAACTGGCCAGAGAAAATTCCAGATACATGATTAGTGTATTCACTCCCACAACTTTGGAATATACAGTGAGCCTAAGGCAAATGAGCTATATTTTGGGTATGATGAAGAAATTTGTTGAGAAAGCTGAAGATACCAGTTTCAATACAATGCTTAAAGAAAGCATTGGAGAATTTATAGAATCAAGTAAGGAATTTGATATACCCTATTTAAATGCTGATATTAAAGGCAGGGAGCTTTCGCTTTTTGACGCCCGGAAAAATAGGCGGGACGAATTTGGGGAGAATTACTCTGTCAACTATTTGGGTAGTTTTGCACAGCTGGGCCAGGCCCAAAGGCATAGAACACTGGACTATAAAATGAAAGTAATTGAGGAAAATCCTGAATTCTATGTTCCCCCAATTATACGAGCAGAAAACAATAATGGAGACACAGCCCTTGAAAACACATGGCTGCAAGATATTAAATCTGTTGCGGATATGTTCCCGCAGGGCATGTTGATTAAAATAAATGAAAGAGGTACATACGAAAACTTTATCCTTAAGGCAAAAGAAAGATTATGCGGAAGTGCACAGCTTGAAATTGCAGAGCAGACTAAAGACATACTTTTAGCATACATTTTGAATACAAGGGGAACAAATGATGAAGTAAGAGAGTATCTCGCACAATATGTTATAAAAAAATATGCTGCTAATGCAGGAAACGTTGATGGGATGGAATGTGATGGAAATACTTTTGCCGCTGACATTGCTGAAAATACTCATGGATATATAGCAATACCCCGATGCAGATTTCACGACTGGAAATGCACAAGTCCATGCATATGGGGCGCAAAAGGATTGGAAAGACTTATATGATAAGCTCTGCAGCAATTTCACCAAGTTGCAGAGCCTTGGTTATTATATTTGATACTTCATCCTGTATTCTCCGGGGGTTATCGAGGTGTATTTCTTGAAAGATCTGATATAGCTGAAGCGGTTATTATAGCCAACCATTTCAGCTATCTGTTCTATACTATTGTCTGTTTCAATCAGAAGGGACTTGGATTTCTCTATCCTTACTTTTGATACGTACTCCCAGAAGCTTACCCCTGTTTTCTCTTTAAATATTTTACAAAAATAGGAAGAATTATAGTTGAAATGTGCGGCTGCTGTAACAAGAGATATTTCTTCAACATAATTTTCTTCGATAAACTCCTTAATTTCTGAAACAAAGCTTTTTGTATTATCTTTTTGCTGATCAATCTGGTATTCAATAATTGTTCTGAACTTGGAGCTTATCCATTCCATAAACTGCTGAATGCTTTTAAATTTGTCAATAGAAAAGGCAGGGATATCGTCCTTCCCGAAAACTTCATGTATATTAAGATTGAGATCAAATATGCACCTTTCAATAATTCCCGATATGTTTGATAAACATATTTCAATATGCTGAAAACTCTTGTTGTGGTCCATTATATCGTTAATCATGTCATTGAGGATAAGTATGGTTTTATCATAATCACAAAGCTTTATCAATGAAATAATCTTTTGCTCCATTTCAATTGGATAATAAAGCTTTTCCTTTTTACTTCCCATAATATCTGTATAACTGATTACGGACTCGTCACCCTTAAGAAATTTGTGATTCAGTGCTTCGATAGCTTCCTTATAAGATACACCGATATTTGAAATATCATTATACATTCTTCCTATGCCAATGCTTACAGGAATGCTTAAAAATTTTTCCGTGCTGTCTTTAATATCTTCCAGGGCTTGCTCAATAATTGCTTCCACTTCGTTTATTTTCTCAACAGAATAAAGCTTTAGTAAAATTAAAACATTATCATCTGAGTCCTGAGAGCACACAACTTCAATATCAAGGTCGTTGAACACTTTATCAACAATATTAATTAAAGATATCTTTTTAAATTCCAGATCGTCTATGCTAATGTAATTGGAACTTACACAACCAATCTTAATAACTGCAACCTTAAAGAAATCAAAGTCAAGATTGAGCATAAAATACTCTGCTCTATTCTTAATTTCATTTCTGTTAAAAAGTTTTCCCGAGATAAGCTGACTGAGAAATATCTCACGTACCAAAACCTTATTGTCATCCAACTGTTTTTCAAGAGTTTGATTGTTTTCAAGAAGCATTTTTATACTATCCTGAATCATTAAAACATCACTTAAATTGTCATCATTTACTGTCATCATCTTCTTTATATTTAAAATTATTTTCTTTATAGGATTGTAAAGCCTGAAGGAAAATGCCAGTGAAACAGCAGTCATAAGCAGAAGCAGAATGGCAAGTATAATTATAGTCATATATTTTATATAGGCAGATCTTTCATAAATCTTGTTTTCAGAGACTATATAAAAGAGCTTCCAGCCATTAATTCTTGAAGTCTCAAAATAGGATATCATTTTTGTTTCCTGCATTTTAAAATCAAAGCTTCCGTTATTTAAATCCATGTATCCGGAAGGGATATTGATGATGTTACTGATGTTTTCATATATATAATTATCTTTATTTGATGATATGACCATACCGTCTTTGTTAACTAAAAATGCAAGGGTATGGTCATCACCGTATGTGATATTTTTCAACAGGTCGGAAATAATTTTTTCATCTACACTAAGGATGATTGCACCTTCCTTTGATTCATTATCATAGGGTATTCTTGTAATAAATGTAATTACATTATTGTGGGAATAATCTGATGACCTGTTTCTATCGTTAACTTTTCGTGTGTTCATTATTAATGAAGAAGCCATCATTTTACAATAATCATCATACCATCCTTTATCATAATAGGACTCTATGCCCATTGGTCCGCTGTAATCCAATACATAGTCGTTTTTTTCATAATAAATTGCTATATTTCTGATATAATTACTAGAGTTTATAGAGTTTGAAAGAAGTTCCTGGATGCTTTTTACTTCCAACTGCTTTTCTGCTATAACATCACGTGGAAGATAGGCAAATTGCAAAAATTTTGAATTCATAGCATGGTTTAGCGAAAGTTTTTGCATTTCACCAAATAAAACATTCATAGTGTTTATTGTTTCGTTGATTTTTTTCCGTTCAAATTTTTCTATTTCACTATCCAGGTTTTTCAGTATATAAAAGCGGGTGTATGATCCTATGATAATAACCAGAAATAAAGATATAAGGGTACATGCCAGAAAGAATTTTATAAACAGGCTTTTTGAAACGCTTTTGGTATACTTCTCGAAAAACTTGGTGATGCTCATGTGTGAAAGCTCCCTTATATAAAGTCTTTTGCAGGGGAACAACCTGCTGTTTTAATTATAGCTTACCATAGAAACAGTGTGGTTACAATACAAAGATAAAAAAATGAATATTTGCAACAGAAGGAAATAAATGCAACATTTGGTTGTTTGGGAAGGGTGTTTGACAAGAAATTCTGCTAGTGTTGCAAAAATTCAGATTTTCAGGTAAAGGTCCGGATATGCAACAAATTGTATAAAATTGCTACTTGCAACCTGGAGGTACAGTAATATAATGAAATTGTCAGACAAAAAGTTGATTTATTAAAATCATAAGTAATTAAAACCCAAAATTAAAGGAGGGTGTTTCAAAATGACAGGAAATCCAAAAAAAGTGGTTGCATTAGTATTATCATTATGCATTATTCTATCACTTGGATTTACAGGGTGTGTGAAAAAAACCGTAAGTGAAGGATCAAAGGAACCTTCTGCTCAGACAACTGCTAATAATGCCAACACTCAGGCAAAGCCGGAAGAACCTTATGAGTTTAGTATTTTCAGGTCTACATGGACAGAACTAAATGAAGATACAGACCTGGTCATACAGGAATTAAACAAGAAGTTTAACATCAAAATAAAAATATTGACATGTCCTTATGAGGCTTGGGTCGAAAAATACAATATATATGTAACTTCGGGTGATGTACCGGATTTGTCGGTAACAACAGGGCCGGGGACCATGAACTTTAATGCATGGGCAAAACAGGGCATATACCTTGAACTAACTGATCTTTATTCAAAGCATTGTCCAAACATTCAAAAGCATATTAGCAACGACATAATAGAAGCCCATAGAATTAATGGTGGATTGTATGGAATTCCAAAACCATCGTTGTCTGATACAACAGCTGCTATTAGAGCGGATTGGCTGGAGAAATTAAATCTTTCAATGCCAAAAACTCTTGATGATTTATATTCAGTATTGAAGGCCTTTATGGAAAATGATCCTGATGGTAATAATAAGAATGACACTTATGGATTGTGTTCAGAGGACACTTTGAATACCATTGATTTTATTTTTGGAGCTTTTGGCTGTCACTGCCCGCCGAACATAGCTACAAATTGGGTTCCGGATGGAAATGGCAAACTTACATCCAATTTATTGGAACCTGGTATGAAAGATGCAATTAAATATGTTACAAAACTGTATCGTGATAAAATTCTTGACCAGGAATGGATGCTGACAAAATCTCAGGCATACGTTGATAAGATTCATACAGGCAAGGTTGGGGTTACAAAAGTAGCATTCCAAACAATGATAGCTGAAACGGAAACTAAGATAAAAGCTAATGATCCCGCTTGTAAACTTGAAATTTTAGAAGGAGTAACTGGGCCTGAAGGTAAATATGCACGTCCCATGCAAAAAGGTTTTTACATGGTATCATCTATTTCCAATAAAGCCAAAAATCCTGTAAAAATATTGCAATTCCTTGATTATTTAATGTCTACTGAAGGTGATAAGTTAATAAGATATGGTGTTGAAGGTATTACTTATACAGAGAAAGATGGAAAGATTGTAAGGAATGAAGAAGCTGTTAAGAAATATGGCATGGAAAGCGGACATAAGTTCAGACAGATATTGCAGTCCATAGATATTGTTATACCCGGGGAAGACCCGAGAATCCCGCAACTTAAGGAAATGGCAAAAGTATTGTATGAAGGACCGTTCTACCCTGCACCTACCCTTCAGCCTGCGTCTCTGAAAGAAGTTACTACAAAACAGGGGCCAGATTTTGTAAAAAATTCAGTAGCAGCTATTGTTACCGGCAATGGGGACGTTGATAAGGAATGGGATGAGTTTATTAAGAAATGGAGAGAAAGTGGCGGAGACCAGCTTATAAAGGAAATAAATGAGTTATATGAAGCTAACAAATAGAAATAAGCATAATAATTATAAATTATACAAAGAAGGATATTAGTAAAGGAATACGTGTAGGTCAAATATCAAGTGGGGAATTGAAGTGAGATGTATCTCCCCGGTAGTATGGTACTATGGACAATTATGTATGCTATCGGGGAGATTTGGTTTTAAACGTGGATAGGATGTAACGACTATATAAACCAATTCACATAAACAAATTTATAGAAAATGTTTTATAGAAACCGTAATTTGAAAATGCAGGGGGGAAGAGAAAGAGATGACACAAACAACGAAAAACGGAAATCAAGCCAGAAATCAAGTCTGGAATAAGATTCCGAACAAGGCTCAGAAGCATACTTTGAAGCAAAATTGGAATCGGAGCGGAATGGATTCCGGAAAAAGCTTGCTAAAATATATATGGAGAAAAAAGTTTATGTACTCAATGCTGCTTCTTCCTCTCTTATATTATATAATATTTGAGTATATCCCAATATACGGAATAATGATAGCATTTCAGGATTATGCACCTGGAAAACCTTTTATAGGCAGTGAGTGGATAGGACTAAAAAATTTCAGATTGGTTTTTAGCTCCCAACCATTTATGGAATCCCTAAGGAATACTATACTAATAAGCTTTTATAAAATCATTTTTGGGTTCCCTTTTCCGATAATAATTGCATTTCTTTTAAATGAAGTAAGATCTGTTCCTTTTAAAAGAACAATTCAAACAGCAATTTATTTTCCGCACTTTGTTTCATGGGTTATTGTGGGAGCGATAATTGTAAGTATCTTTTCAATAAACGATGGACTTTTGAACCAAATATTTAGACATATGGGGATTGCGCCGGTAAATATCATGTCCAATCCAAAATACTTTAGAACCATATTGGTTGTGTCATCCATGTGGAAGGAAGCCGGAATGCAGTCAATTATTTACCTGGCTGCAATAGCCGGAGTAGATGTTCAGGTATATGAAGCTGCAATAATTGATGGAGCAAACAAATGGCAGCAGACAAGGTATGTTACACTTCCGGGAATAGCAAGTACAATTGCAATTTTATTCGTACTCAGGTTGGGGAGCATTTTAAGTGCAGGAATGGAGCAGACCATGGTGCTTTTGAATCCAATGGTGGCAAGTGTTGGTGAAAACATTGATACCTATGTTTATAAGGTCGGTTTGGGGCAGGGAGACTATAGTTTCTCTACTGCAGTAGGATTGTTCAAATCATTAGTTGGATATGTTTTGATTATGGGCTCAAATTGGCTTTCAAAGAAAATGAGCGGCGAAAGTATATTCTAAAAGGAAACTTAACTTAATTAGGAGCTGAATTAGCATGAGTAAAAAAATTAATCTGTTTAATGTAATTAACTATACACTGTTATTCTTATTTGCCTTGTCGGCCATTTATCCTTTTATATATATATTAACAATATCACTACTGCCAGTGGATGAATATTTGAAAGGCGGGCCGTTCCTGTTCCCGAGGAATATTTCATTTGAGGCCTATATGCATATTTTCAAAAACGGAAATATTTTCCTATCATTTAAATCATCAGTTATTATTACTTTACTTGGAACCTTTACCAACCTATTTTTGACTATTTTATGTGCATATGTAATGTCAAAAACCAAACTAAAGGGATATAAACTTTTTATAAATATTATTATTTTCACCATGTACTTTAAAGGAGGATTGATTCCTTCTTATATGGTGATGAGAAGTCTTGGACTTGTAGATAGTTATTGGGCTGTTGTGCTTACTGGTGGAATAAGCACCTATAATATGCTTGTACTACGCAGCTTTTTTATTAATATACCTGAGAGCCTTGAAGAAGCGGCAATTATAGATGGCGCAAGCGAACCTTACGTACTTTTAAGAATAATACTTCCAATATCACTACCCGCTATTGCAACTATCGGTTTATTCTATGCTGTAGGGCACTGGAACTCATATTTCACACCTTTGATATATTTAAACAGCCGCAAGAAATGGCCTTTGCAGGTTATACTGAGAGAAATCCTATTTGAATCTACAGAGTCTATGAGGACTGCCGGTGAATCTACAGAGTTGCAGAAGTCTGCAATAGGACCTCAGCTAAAAATGGCAACAGTAATTGTTACAATAATACCCATAACCTTGATCTATCCCTTCCTTCAAAAGCATTTTGTCAAGGGTGTATTGATAGGTGCAGTAAAGGCATAAATATAAATATAAATATAAATTCAATGTTTGTCCTGATGCATTTTATATTGTATAATACTGTATAATACATTTATATGAATTCATTTATAGAGGTGACTGCTGTGAAAGCCATATAATTGTATTGAAATGAATTGCTGAAGAGGAGCGGACTAATGCCCTATTTATATGAGGACACACTGCGAAAAAAAGCGGAAGAATATATCCTGGTATTGAAGAGAGCCGGTATTGATAGCGAAGTTTTAATGTTACGGGATTACATGGCAAAGCTTTCAATAAAGCGGGAAGAAAAGAATTACGGAAATTTGATATTAGACTATAAAGCTAAAAAAGATACTTTTTCAACACGGACACAGGAACTGCAGGACAAATCTATAGAAGATGAACTGCTTATTTTATGGGATAGGTGTAAATTAACGGCTGAACCTATAAAAACAGCACAGTCTGAAGAAGATAGAGAAAACAGATTAGACAGGGAAGACAGAGAAGATATAAAAGATGGAGAAGATAGAGAAGGTAGAGAAGATAGAGAAGATAGAGAAGATAGAGAAGACGGAGAAGACTACTATGAAATATATGTGGATGGTTCATATATTAATAATTGTGTAGGATATGGGGTAGTTATCCTGAAAAATGGACAGCTTTTAAAGGAATTATCCGGTCTTGTTATTGATTCAGTTTTTACAGGTTCAAGGCAGGTGGGGGGAGAAATCACTGCTGTTATGAAAGCTTTGTCCTGGTGTAAGAATAATAAGATAGACAAAGTATCAGTATTCTATGATCTGGAAAACTTGAAGAAATGGGTTACAGGAGAGTTTTCAACCAATATTCCAATGTCAAAGGCTTATAAGGATTTTGTGCAAAACAGCGGTATATGCATTCACTGGAATAAAGTACCGGCTCATACTGGAGTGAAGTGGAATGAATGGGCTGATGAACTAGCAAAAAAAGGGACGAAAGAATGCACAGCAGAAGGTATAGCAGAATTCAAAATGAAATTCAAAACAGAATGTGAAACAGAATGTGAAACAGAATGCACGCCAGAACGTACAATAGAACATATAACAGAATGCGCCACAACCAATCCTGATAGTTGCGGCGATCTTATTGAGGAACTGGAAAAAACAGCAGAGGCATTTACACTATATCTGGAGGACAATAACTATATTGCTGAATTTCTGCGTATTTATAACAACATGGCTGCTAAAATCTGTGTAGAAAAGGATGGGGAGACACTGGGATATATTGATATATACAATACCAGGAAACTTCATCTTCAACCTAAATATCATGAGATAAGGCAGCCGGAAATCAGGGAAGAGATGGAAAAACGGTGGAAAGCCTTCTCTCAAAATAAGCAGATATAATAAAACTATTGAGCTTCACATCCTGTCCTCATAGTATTCATCGGGTATACATGGTAATATAATAGTGAATGTTGTTCCTTTCCCCAATGTACTTTCTACCTGGATTCTGCCATTATGATCCTTAATTATATTATAGCAGGTACTTAATCCAAGCCCGGTACCGTTTCTCTTGGTAGTAAAAAAAGGTGTGCCGATTTTCTGTAATTCCTCTTCAGATATGCCCTTGCCATTGTCAGATATTTTAATGTACATCTTGTTTGCTTGCTTATCATATCCTGTGCCTACTTTCAGTATGGCAAGGTTATTACTATTGCTATCCATTGCATCAACTGCATTTTTGCAGATATTTAGAATCACTTGCTTTATTTGAGCTTCATCGCACATAAGATATCTTTCTTCATCTGATAAATCAAATTCAATATTAACCCCTTTTATCAGTGATGATGTTTCAATCATGCTTTTTAAGGAATGTATAATATCATACATTGATACTTCTGCAAATTCAGGTTCTCTGGGTTTTGATAAATATAGAAATTCACTCATTATATAATTTAGCTCATCAACATTACTGCTGATTTTAGAGATATGATTTTTTATATATTCATTTTCAACGAGATTCTCAATGATTTGGCAGCGGCCTTTTATTGTTGAAAGAAAATTACGTGATTCATGTACTATACTTGCACCCATTTGACCCAATAATGCAAGCTTTTCCTGCTGTAAAAGGATTTGCTGCTGTTCTTTCATTGCTGTGATATCAGTACCTACACTTATTCCACCTATAATCTCTTCATCAATATTGAAAATTGGCGCTAAATACAATAAAAAATTTCTTATAGAACCGTTAGAAGATGTGAATGATGTCTCATGATATTGATTTGTAGTATGACCTTGAAGAACCAGATTCAGCAGCTCTTTAGAGTCAGAAGTCATTAACTTGTCGAAATTATCTATATCCATACCTATTATATTTTTGCTATCCAACCCATATAATTCCTCGAGTGCTTTATTGCATAAAACAAATTTTTTGTTTTTGTCTACCATTAATATGCAGTTGGTAACTGCGTCTAGTATAGTCTGAGTTTGCAGATGTATGTTCTTAAGTTCCTGTTCCTTTTTTGCATCGTGAAAGATTTTTAAAAAGCCATCCGTTATTTTATGAAGGGAAACATTAAGCTTGATATTATCACCTGCTGATGTTCGATATGCCCTGATTACATTACTTATAGTGTTTCCATTAGAATCTTCATTTTGCAGTATAATAACTCCCGGACTATTTTCATAAGCACTACTGACTGCAAATTTCTCAAGTAGCTGTTTTTCAGTGTGACCGTTTAGGTCATTCCTATTATAACCCAACAGTTCTTCAAATTTTCTATTAGCATGTTTTAGTATTCCATTTTGATCATATCTGATAATAGCTTCAGGAAGTGCATCAAGTATATCATTTAAAGATTCGGTCAGGCTGGTGGACTTTCTAAGGGTTTCTTCCAGTTTCTTGTGTGCATTCTCAAGTTTTGTATAGGGGTAGAATACAGTACTTGCAAAAATGCTTTTAAAAAGGTAAAAGCAGGATACAATTTTTAGGATATGGCCAATAGTACATGTAACTGAAGTTATAGAAATATAAAATATAAAGAATAATTCTGCTGAGATAGACAAAATCAATGAAATTAAAATATATTTGTTTGATAATGTATGTTGCTGATTATGATCTTCATCAGAAACATGATTGCCAACTAAATGTTTTGAGTTATATAAGGCAAGCAGATAAATTGCCACTATAATACATTCAAATATGGTTTTAGTTGGTGTTACACCTCGCTCTGTCAACAATATAATAGATTTATCAGTATAAGAGTTTGTAAAGTATAGTATACATAATGTAAAAAATAAATCAACAAATAAAATAATCCATTTATTTAAATTTAAAAAAAATGTTAATATATTTATATATTTCAAGTGATTTGATGTTTTTTTGAACTCTGATGTATATAATTTTACATATAGCAGCAGGACTATAGCTTCTGTAATTCTCCCTAATAACCAATACTTTGTAGACAGGTCAAAATATGTACTTGAGCATAAGTTCAGTTTTAGAAAGTAAAATACGTGGAAAATGTCAAAGATAGCTACCCTAAGGTAACCAAAGCCTAGTATTCGGTTATAGAAAGCTGTATTGCTGCAGGTGAACCATAAAGAAAAAAATGATGATAAGGCAATGAATACACGGGCTAGTTCCAGTATTGTATGGTATATATTCAAATATTTAATAAAACTATTATATAAAAATAATGCAAATACAACAGTTATGGTTATAACCAAAATGCTTTGCAGCAATATATTTTTCATTGTATTATTTTTGCTTTGATATATATACATTCCCATTTAAGCCTCCATTTCTGCTATAACTAATTTTATATAAAAATTCAAAGATTTACAATCGTATAGTAAAAAGATTTATAGAAGACGGAAAAATAAACTGTTATATAGATATTGTTAAAATTTAAACAAATATGACAGTGTATGATACTTTTTAGATCTTTGCTTTTGAATAAATGTATGTTAATATATTAACAAAGTTTACGAAAAGTTTATTTGGCGAAACATTACTTATGGGAAAATAAGTATATAATACATATAATATGTATTATGAGATTGGGAGGCATTATATTATGGCAATAAATAAATCAAAGGTAGCTATTATTGGCGCTGGTTTTGTTGGTGCATCAACAGCTTTCGAAATGGCACTGAATCAAAATGTTAATGAATTGGTTCTTATTGATATCAATAAGGAAAAAGCACTTGGCGAGGCAATGGATATAAATCATGGCCTTTCATTTATTGGACAGATATCTGTAACTGCAGGGGATTATTCGGACTGTGCTAACTGTGATGTAATTATAATTACAGCAGGCCTAAATAGAAAACCCGGAGAATCCCGCCTGGATCTTGCAAAAAAGAATTTAGCAGTTGCAAAAGATATTACTGATAATATTATGAAGTATTATAATCATGGTGTTATACTTGTAGTTTCTAACCCGGTTGATATTCTTACCTATATGGTCCAAAAATGGTCAGGACTTCCAAACGGAAGAGTTATGGGAACCGGTACAGTTCTTGACAGCTCAAGATTTAGATATCTGCTGAGCAAGAGGTTTAATGTGGATGTAAGAAATGTGCATGGTTATATAATAGGAGAGCATGGCGACTCACAGCTCCCTGCATGGAGTGCAACACATATTGCCGGCCGGAATATAGACACATATAGTGCAATACCGGAGAATGGTTTTACAGAAGCTGATAAATTGGCAATTGCAGAGGAAGTAAAAAAAGCAGGAATTGAAATAATAAAAAACAAGGGTGCAACCTATTATGCCATAGCAATTACCGTTAATACTATCGTTGAGACAATCCTGAAAAACCAAAATACTATAAGAACTGTAAGCAGTATCATTAACGGTTATTACGGGATAAATAATGTAGCCATCAGTCTCCCGTCAATAGTAAACTCTAATGGAATTAAAGAAATATTTGAGATGAGCTTAACAAAACAAGAGGAAGCTGATTTAATGAATTCCGTTAAACATGTAAAATCAGTTTTAGATAAAGTTAAGAATATTTATTAGTACTACTATACCAATTTGGAAAGCCATGTCTTCCGGGATAATTTTGATAGCATCGGGAAGGTGTATTCCTTACGGGTCAACAAAAATTACCCTCCAGAAATGCGTTTTTCATTGGCAGCATAACAAAGTAGTATTAGTACAGTTTTGCAATATAATATGTGTGTTTGCATATTTATTTGGGACACTTCTCAATGTAAATGAAATGCCCGGTGCTTGAGGGAGAAGTGTCCCCTGACCTGACCTTATTCCAGCCGCTTGCTGCCAGCTAACAATTTAATCAGAACAGGTCCTCATAAATATTTTCGAGAGAGTATTTGCTTTCTGGTCCGGATTTCCGGCCTATCCACTTACCATTGGTGAAATCAGGGAAACCAACGGGGCTGCTTCCCATGGTAATAGATTGCTCAGATAGGGCAGTAACTGCCATCCATGCTGCTGTATCATAAACATCAATAGGAGTTGGCACTTTATTTTTTACGCTCTCTACAAAGGCGCGAAGAACCAGGTAATCCATGCCTCCATGACCTCCACGAACTCCAAGATCAAGATATTCCTTCCAGAGAGGATGCTCATACTCATTCCTGTAATCTTCAAAAGATTCCCATGTATGTTCAGGACTTCTACCTTCTATATAAATAGAGTTATTATCTTCCATCCAGATACCTTTTGTTCCCTGAACTCTTCCGGCTCTTGAGTAGGGACGCGGCAGTGATGTATCATGAATAATAAGAATGGTTTCACCATGAGCACACTTTATCATTGTAGTAACTACATCACCTAATGCAAAATTGGTTTTTGCAAAAGGATGGTCTTCACCCTTGTTTGCTTTAACCCATTCGTTGATACCGCGTGACTTTGATGACATGGAGGTTAAATTTATGAATCTGTTACCCCTGTTAATATTCAAACACTTGGCTACAGGCCCGAGTCCATGAGTGGGGTATACATCACCGTTTCTATTAAGGTAATTGTGGATTCTGTAATGGCGGTTTTCTATCCCGCAAGCAACCTCCTGTCTCAGGTCATGTTCATATCCACATTGACAATGAATAAGCTCACCTAAGAGATTCTTTTTAACCATGTTAAGCACTGTCATTTCGTTCCGTCCATAACAACAGTTTTCAAGCATCATACAAGGCATACCTGTTTTTTCTGAAGTCCTTACCAGTTCCCAGCATTCTTCCAGGGATGAGGCCCCACCAACCTCCGTTCCAACATACTTCCCGGCTTCCATAGCCGCAAGGGCGATTTCCAAATGGGTTGTCCAGGAAGTTGCAATTACAACACCCTCAATATCATCCCGTTCTAACAACTTCCTATAATCTTTATATCCTTCAGGTCTTTTACGGCCTGCAGCTTCAACTTGCTCTATACCCGTTTGAAGCCTGTCATCGTAGACTTCACAAACAGCGGGAATCTCAACATCTTCCATTGCTAAGACGGTTCCCAGAAGGCTTTTCCCACGACCACTAAGACCAATAAACCCCAGTCTAACCTTATTTTGACTGCTTTCATTCATTTTACTTCACCTCTCTCATTATTTTTAAGGTGTATTAGCAAATTTGCTCAAAAGTATATAATACTTCTTAATATATTTTAGCAAGTTATGGTTATTATTACAATATACGATTTTATTAGTTTTCTCAAAAAATGATTAGTAGTAACAGTTTTATATAATACTTCAAATTTCAGAATAATTAAAAAACTGAAAATAATATCTATATTCGTATATTGAAGTGCGAGTAGCCAGTATATATACTTTACTGGATCTATTTAAAACTAATCCTAACTGGAACGAGGGAATACTAGTAAAAAATCGTGATGGTTCCCTTCGGACGAATTGGTATGTTGCAAGTGCGGATGCATGGATCCATACTTTCTGTAATTTGCTTGAACTTGATACAATATTTGATATCCAAACATGGATAACCAATATACTTATTGGTGTTGCCGCATATAATTGTCAAAAAAACAACTCAAGAATTCAGAGGATAGTTGAGCAAATAAAGGATGTTGTTAATAAAAGGTTTGCTGAAGATTTATCTGTCAGTTCAGTTGTATCTGAAGTGTTCCTTTTAGCGGGATATGCAACCAGTCTGTTTAAAAAGGAAACCGGTATAAGCATTATGAATTTTATTATTAAAGTTCGTATTGATGCAGCAAAAAAAATGCTTCAAGATCCCAGCTCCAGAGTAAGTGAAGTATCATATCGGGTAGGATATGAAAATATTGCATACTTCAGTACGCTTTTTAAGAATATTGTGGGAAAGACTCCAAAAGAGTATAGGGACAGTTACCCGGATTTATCTCTGGAAAATATTGAAGTAATCATGAAAATAATGTATCATAATAATAAGTATAAAAATGCAAACAGATAAATAATAGATGTAGATGTTGTTGATAAAATTTGTATAGGTGTATAACGGTGGAAAGGCGGTTTTCGTAAATGATTGAACTTTCGAATTTAAGCAAAACCTTTAATGGTACTATAAAGGCTGTTGACAATGTAAGCATGGTAATAAAGGATGGAGAGATATTTGGTTTCCTTGGTCCTAATGGAGCAGGTAAAACCACAACTATAAAAATTATGACAGGGATACTGAATGCCGATAGTGGAAGCGTTAAAATTAATGGAATTGATTTAAAAGATGATCCCCTTGGAGCAAAAGCCCAATTTGGTTTTGTACCTGATGATCCTAATATGTTCTTAAGACTGAAGGGCCTGGAATATTTGAATTTTATGGCAGATATCTATGATGTTCCTTCAGAGGTCAGGAAAGAAAGAATAGAGAACCTGGGAGAAAGATTTGAAATGACAAAAGCACTGGGTGACCAGATTCAAAGTTATTCCCACGGCATGAAACAAAAGATTGTTATTATGGGAGTTCTGGTGCACAATCCCTCAATTTGGATACTTGATGAGCCAATGACAGGCCTTGATCCGAGATCTTCCTATATACTCAAAGAAATGATGCGTGAACATGCAGATAACGGGAAATCAGTGTTTTTCTCTACACATATCCTGGAGGTTGCGGAAAAAATATGCGATAGAGTTGCTATTATAAATAAAGGTAAAATATTATTTTGCGGAAATCTCGAGGAAATGAGGGAGCATTTTAAGAGTAATGAATCACTGGAGAAGATGTTCCTGGAACTGACTGAAAATGAGTAACCTACTGAAAATGATCAATTCACTATCACTGAAAAAAAGTAAATTATTATTATTGGAGTTGATTGCAAATGAGCAGATTTATGATAAATAAAAGATTATTTATACTTACAAGGGTGCTTTTGAAAAATGGCGGCGGTGTTCAAGAAAAGAAAAACAAGAATAAAAAAAGATGGAAAATAAACAAGGGATTATTGATGTATATCCTTGTAGGACTTGCCTTTTTACCTTTGGCTGTTAATATAATATTTATGGCAGAAGCTATATATGATTCCCTGGCGCAAATTCAACAGCAGGGTATAGTACTGAGCCTGGGTATTGGCATAGTATCATTCATAATGTTCTTCTTTGGAATTTTCTATGTAATGAATGTATTTTATTTTGCAAATGATATTGAAAGGCTTCTGCCTCTTCCATTAAAACCATCTGAGATAATGGCAGCCAAGTTTTTTACAGTGGTGATTTATGAATACTTAACTGAAGCAGTAGTAATGCTGCCTGTATTGGGAGTTTATGGAGTAAAAAGCGGCGCCGGAATGCCCTATTATCTATTAGGATTTTTAATATTTATTTTGATACCGGTAATTCCTCTCTCCTTTGCATCTATTATAATAATGCTGATAATGAGATTTACCAATATAGGTCGGAATAAAGACCGCTTTAAACTAATAGGCGGCATTGCCGCTGTATTTATTAGCATAGGAATTAATGCTGCAATTCAAAGAGCAACCATGCAATCGGTAGATCCCAAGGCACTTCAAAATATGCTTATACAAGGCGGTAATTCCCTTGTGGGGCTGGCTGGGAGAATGTTCCCGGGGACCAGCTTTGCTGCTGTAGGACTTGTTAACAGCTCAAATATTCAAGGCCTTAGTAATGTTCTGGTTTTTGTAGCAATAACAGTTATTGTATTTTTCCTATTTATGTATCTTGGAGAATTGCTGTATTTTAAAGGGGTAATAGGATTATCAGAAGCCGGAGGCTCCAGAAAGATAGGGATTGAGGAATTAAAAAGGAAAAGTGTAAGGACTTCAAAGTTAAATTCATATATTGCTAAAGAACTAAGAATATTATTTAGAACACCTATATATTTTATAAACTGTGTACTCATGAATTTTCTCTGGCCGGTATTTTTTATTATAATGCCATTATCCCAATCAGGTCAATCGGGAGGACCCGAAGATATGAATATGGAAATGCTTAAAAGCCTGGTGCAAAACGATGAATATGCAGGTATTATTCTTGCCATATCATTTGCAGTGATATTGTTTATTGCAGGAAGCAATGGTGTTACATCAACAACTATATCCCGGGAGGGTCAGCAGCTTTATATAAGCAAGTATTTGCCTTTGAGTTATGTTACGCAAATAAAAGCAAAAGTTTTATCTGGAGTTGCTATTTCTGCTATAGGTATGCTGGTAATGATTCTTATTATGGGTGCTGTGCTGGGGCTACCTCTTCTAATTATTGTCCTTTCTTTACTTTCTGGTTTTGCAGCAATATTCCTGGTTTCATTTACAGGGATAATAATAGATTTAATTAATCCAAAACTCAATTGGGATAATGAGCAGAAGGCTGTTAAGCAGAATCTGAATGTTTTGTTTAACATGCTCATATCTATAGGCTTAGCCGTAGCTATAGTATTTGTGTCGATTAAGTTTAAACAGTATATGGATGTTTATGCAACCTTTGCTTTCCTGGTTTTAATATTTGGACTTATAGATGTTGTATTATATAAGTTTCTGAATACCAAGGGTGTAAAGTTGTTTGCGAGAATTGAAGGGTAAAGAAAAGCATATGGCGAAACAAATTGCGGATATGAAACAAATATTACAACATATAACATTTATTACACAATAATATGAATTTACAAGAACTATTTCGTTGATATAATAGTTTAGGTAAGATAATATACATTCTCAAAACAAAGAAAGGCCAAATTAATTTATGTTTATAGAAAACGATATTAAGGATAGTGTTGATAATAAAGTAAATACTGCTAATAATGAAATCTGCGATAAAACCAACAAAACCAACACCCTAAACAGAGAATCCAACTTAATTATCAATCATAGTAATAAATTGAGATACTATTTAAAAAAGTATATATTTAGTGATAGACCGTTTTATGAGAAGCTTTGGATGTTGGCATTGCCTATAATTATCCAAAATTTCATGTCTTCCTTTTTAAATATAATAGATACTATAATGATTGGACAGATAGGTGAAATACAAATAGCGGCTGTTGGAGTTGCGAACCAATATTTCCTTCTTTGCCTCCTTGTTATAATTGGAATACACAGTGGGTGTAGTATTTTAATGTCCCAGTATTGGGGTAAAGGAGACAAGAAAAATATAATGAAAGTTCAGGGCGTAGGCTTAATAGTTTCGTTTTTTGCTGCAACAGTATTTGCTACTCTGGCTTTTGTTTTCTCTAAAGAAATTATCAGCATATTTAATAAAGAAGAATTGGTTATAGCGGAAGGTGCCAAGTACCTGAAAATTGTATGTTTTAGCTACATCTTTACGGCTATTAGCTTAGGTTATGCATTTGCTTCAAGAAGCATAGGGGATGCTTTAATGCCTATGATTGTAACTGGGATTGCTATAATATGTAATACTACATTTAATTATGTTTTAATTTTCGGGAAACTTGGTGCACCTGCTCTTGGAGTTGAAGGTGCAGCTATTGCTACAAATATTGCACGTATTGTTGAATCTATTATAATAGTATCTTACATTTATGGTAAAAATAGCATTCTGGCAGTTAAGTTTATTGATTTACATGGTATCCAAAGGGAATATCTCATTAAAATGTTTAAAACTGTTTTACCTGTTGTTTTGAATGAAGGATTTTGGGCATTAGGTTCTGTTGTTCGATCTATAGCATATGGCCGTATCGGATCTCATGCTATGGCAGCTGTGCAGATATGTAATACGGTGCAAAACCTGTTTAATGTGGCAGTATTCGGAATGGCAGCGGCATCCGCAGTTATGATTGGGCATAAAAT
>DAOSDD010000030.1:0-25368 GCA_035362115.1 Clostridiales bacterium
CATATTATGCTTTTTGTTTCTGGGTACATAAGCTATCATTCCAGGACCTACTTCCTGCTTTTCGTCTCCTATCATAAGTATAGCTCTGCCTTTTAAAATGACATATATTTCTTCTTCATCGTCATGGGTATCTACCTGAGTACTATTCCCTTTCTCTACAGACACATACCCAAGAGCAATAGTTTCAGCTTCTTCACGGTTAACAAGCATCTTTCTTTTTACATCTTCATTTTCATCCCATATTTTCCTAACAAGCATAATATTACCCCCTTGTAGATTTTATAGCAAATGCACCAATATGTCTCCCGCCCCTATGTGCGGGAGACGAATTAGTGCAATTTTGCTGCATTATAATATGTTAATAATGCGCTTATGATTACAATTCACTTCCACTATCTTTGTCTACATAAAGCACTGCATTATCATGGGTCCTCAATATTGTAGCAGGACATGCGGTACTGATTTCGTCATTAACTGTTCTGGTAACTGCTTCAGTTTTAGTCTTGCCAGGTACCATACAGAAAACATACTTGCATGCCATAAGAGTAGGTATTGTTAAAGTTAATGCGTATTTAGGAACATCATCAATGGTTTTGAAACAACCATCGTTTACCTGCTGCTGCCTGCACTTTTGTTCAAGCTCAACTACCTTTACAACTTTTTTATCATTGAAGTCTGCTACTGGCGGGTCATTGAAAGCTATATGACCATTTTCACCAATTCCCATACATACTAAATCAGCTGGATACTGTTTTAATAAATTGCTATATCTTTCACATTCTTTTTCTGCATCTTTTGCACTTACATCAATATAATTTACAGACTTGAAAGATACCTTGCTGAATATTCTATCTTTTAGAAAATTGCTAAAAGCCTGTGGGGCATCTTTAGATATCCCAACATACTCATCCATATGGAAAGCGTTAATTTTGCTCCAGTCAATTCCCTTATCTTCTATAAGTGAAGCCAGAAATTCATTTTGTGATGGTGCTGCTGCAAAAATAACGTTAACTTCTCCCTTTTGAGAAATAAGTTCTTTAATTTTAGATGCTGCTTCTTTTGCAGCTCCTTCACCCATTGCTTGTCTTGTTTCATAAATTTTAACTCTTAATTTGTCTACTTGCATTTCTTTAATGCTGCTCATTTATAAGCCTCCCTTTAACATCATTTGTGATATATATAAATTTTTGTTGCAAGCTTAATTGTATTGAAATCCCACATTTTATCACTTGTTTTATCAGCTAAAGCAAATCTTGAATTTCACATCTTTAATATGAGATATCTTATATTTTAGCTACTGAACTTCTTATTACAAGTGAAGGCTCCAGTATTATTGATGTATCTTCATATCCATTTCCCTCAAGGCTATGCAGCAGTATCCGACATGCCAGCTTTCCTGTTTCAAATGCAGGTTGATTTACAGTTGTGAGTGGAGGACTCACCATAGATGAAACCTCAATATTGTCAAAACCTACAACAGAAACCTCCTCAGGCACTTTCACTCCATTACCCAGCAGTTCCTGAATAATCCCAAAGGCCGTCATATCATTTACTGCAAAAATAGCTGTGGATCCATTTCTTATCTGCATAAACCTTTTTGCAAGGTACCTTCCATTTTCAAATTCATAGGTAGCATTCTCATATTCTTCTTCTTTTTCTGAAACAATTACATTATTTTCATTAAAAGGAATACCATTTTTTGAAAGTCCAAGCTTGTACCCTTCAAAAGCATCTCTTCTGCTCTTCCGGTTCAGCGGAGAAGTAACAAAGGTTATGTTGTTGTGTCCCTGTTCAATAAGGTATTCTGTTGCAATCAATCCTCCCTTAATATAATCAAAACCTACCTTGCTGCATTTCATGCCTTCTATATCCTGATCAATGGTTACAATTTTTATCCCTTTTTCCTGCATTATTTCAAGAAATTTATAGTTTTCACCTATAGATGAAATAATTATTCCCTTAACCTGCTTTTGATATAATGTTTCAATGTACTTTCTTTCTGTAGCTGCATCTCTGAAAGAATTGCACAATAAATTATTAAAACCTTTAAGCCTTGCTTCCTGCTCTACTCCAAGAACCATCTCAGGATAAAACGGGTTGGAAATTGTAGGAATAATAACTCCTATATCCATGCTATCATTCTTTTTCAGCATTCGTCCAATTATATTAGGTTCATAATTCAGTGTTTCTACAGCATCAAGAATCTTCTTGCGTGTCTGCTCCTTTACAGGGTAGCCGCTTTTGCTCAATACTCTGGAAACTGTTGCTGTAGAAACACCTGCTTCTTTTGCAATATCATATATTGTTGTTTTTTTATTATGCAATACACTTCTCCTCAATAAACATTTATTGTTTTATTTATTAAAACCAGTATGCTTATGTAGTAATCGTTTACTGTTTATCTTATAACACTTTAAAGAAAAAATCCAGCTATTTTTTTGTGGTATGCTATATTTTCTTCCTATGAAACAAAATATGGTAATATACGATTTTCCAAGTATTAAATTTGAACAAAGCAACGGGTTGTAGACATAAACTCTACAACCCGTTGCTGAAATGAATACTATACCTCAAAATCGACTCTTGCCATATTTTTCAAATATAGAAAATGCGTCCTTTCTAATACCAGGTATTAACCCTGTATTTTTATCGGCAGCCCTGTATCCATAGAACGGTTGCAAGCCAAGGTAAACTCCAGAGTTCGAACGGCATCTTCATAAGGAGACCGGATTTTTGAGCTGTCACCTGTGAGTACTGCATCAATGAATGTACGATCACAAAGAATACCAGCACTGCCTTCCTGTTTGTATGTAATTTCACCGGCTTTAGAAACGCTCAATGCACCATCACCTTTAATTACGAAACCTTTGGATTTATCGGATTTGCTGTCTGCATCTGCACCGTTATTGCCGATATCGTTATTATCCTTATAACCGAATATTTTCAAATCACTCAAAATGCGTAATTCTGCTCTTGCATCACGTGAACTAAAGACAATTTTACTGTCAGCAGCATTACCACCTGTAGCATAGCATCCGGTCGAAATTGCAGCAAGCGCACCACTTTTGAATCGCACAACAGTGGTTGACAAATCTTCGGTGTCATAGTCTTCAAAATCGGTAACAAAGCCTTTTGTCCCCATAGTAAATACCATATCCGGCTCATCAAATACATATCTTATAATGTCAAATTGATGAATAGTCTGCTCAACAATCTGCCCGCCTGAAGTTGACCGCTTTCTCCACCACGGAACACCAGGAACGCCGCCAATACGTATACAATCAACAAATATAATTTCATTTTCTTTTATAAATTTAACATTTGGTCCAACAAGATTACTGTAGCGGCATTGGAAACCTGCAGCCGTAATAAGTCCGGCTTTTTTAACTTCATCACGAATCTGTCTGGCGAGATCCATGCATAATGCAACCGGCTTCTCAACAAAAAAAGGAATGCGGCGGTTTATAGTTTCAAATTCGATCTCTCCATGTTCTGTAGGCGGTATGCAGATAAATACCATATCAGGATTAATTGCGTCATACATTTCCTTATAATTTGTAAATGCTTTTCCACCGCCTGCTTTAGAAACAAAGCTTTCAGCCCGTTCAGGAATCAAGTCGCAGAAACCTGCTAATTCAATATCTTGAAAGTTCAAAAAATGGCTAAGATGATAACCACCTATTCCTCCGCAACCTATCATTGCAAGCTTTTTCATAAACAATTACCTCTCATTTCCGATTATTTTTTATTAGTACTCATATAACCTGTTATTGCATATAATTTTGTATCATTAACTATGATTACTAATTATCTGCTACTGCTAATATTAATTATTATGTCAAGTGCGTCTGATGTAATTTTGTATAAATATTCGGGACAGTCCTTTATGATACCAAGTTCAGCTGTAAGGTAACCATTATAACCTGTTTTACGTAGCGCAGGGATAACTTTGCTCCAATTAGCATCACCTTCCAGAAGATTTACAAAACATCCTCCTCTGTTAATACCATTACTGCGTTTAAAATCTTTTACATGAATTTTCCGTATACAGGTACTGAGAATTTCAATCCAATATTCGGGATTGGAAAATGCTATTACATTTCCTACATCAAAATATGCTCCGATATATGGACAATCAAGTCTGTCAATAAAGTTTTTCATATCAAATGGTGAAATAAAAAAGCCATTCCACACATTCTCGAGACCAACATTAATTTTTGCGGATTCTATTTCTGATTTGAGTTCTTCGATTGCCATAAATGAATTTTCGTATGCTTGCAATAAAGAGATACTATCTGTCATACCGCCCGGTACTGTGAGAACACCGTCTGCACCAAGCTCTGCCGCACATTCCATTTGTTTACGGATTATATCCTTGCCCGATTCGCGAACATCTTTGCTATCCGAGCCTAATTTGCCTCCGCTCAATGATGTTGAAATACTGGCAATCGGAAGATTATATTCCTCTGCAAGGTGGTTTATTTCAGTGAATATCTCCTTTCCGGAGCTCATTGTCAATGAGTGACTGGAATAGTTATCTGCGTCCAAATTCAGCTCTATTCCATCAAACCCCGCATTGGAAATATCGCGGAACATTTCCTCAAAGGTAATATGACTTGGTACCGACCAGGCATTTATTGCTTTTTTCATAACATTTTCTCCCTTCCTTTATTAATTATAATTTTTATTGGTAGTTTTTGTTTTTTAGCAAAAGCTGTTGAAATATTGTTTCATTTAAATGTATACTATGTTTAATGTGTGCTATGTTGAATGTATGCTATGTTAAATGTATACTATGCTTACAGAAGCAACAATATACAATTCGGTTATATATATGGACAAATCAACTGTATATTATAATATGTTAAATATTCTCAGTTGATTGGACATCTAATTTAAGCTATTACTATGCATATAAAATATTGCAGGAGGAAATAAATAATAATTAAGATGCTATGGAAAATCAGTCATATTATCGTATTTGGGAAAATTCAGGGTGCAATGAGGAAATTAATGACCATTATCTTGTAGTAAACTGCGCAGGATGCTGTGTTTTGCCTCATCCTTTTGCTACTCACAATAAATCAGGACGGAAAGATTATTATTTGTTATATATATGCAGGGGAATGATGAAAGTTCTGGTAAACGGTGAGATGATGGACATGTGTGCGGGTCAGTTTATTATATTTCCCCCGGAGTGTGAATATAAATATACAAGGCTTGGAGACGAGGAAGTAATATACTATTGGGCTCACTTTACCGGTTATGGTGCCCGCGGACTGCTGGAAAACTGCAAGCTATATGGGAAAAACATATTTAATGCCGGCTTCAACGAACAGGTAATACGTGAATTCAACAATATGTTTTCAGAATTTATCCGCAGGGATTACTGTTTTGAAGCAGCTGCAGCATCACATCTCATCTCGGCCTGCATAAACTTAAGTAGAAGCATGACCAATTTAGCAACCAGCAGCGACGCAGTTAATCCAGATAGAATATATGCATCAATTAAGTTTATACACAAAAATTTCAATTCCAATATATCATTAAAACAGCTTGCCGGCATTGAGCACCTTAGTATCAGCCGTTACCGGACACTTTTCAAGCAGTATACCGGCTTTTCACCAAAAAATTATATTATTGCACTTCGTATAAATAGAGCATGTGAGTTAACTGTACAAACCGATTTATCTTTAAAAGAAATTGCTGAATCGGTTGGCTACCACGATCAGCTTTATTTCAGCCGCATTTTCAAAGCTCGTACAGGTATTGCACCAAATTGCTATAAGAAAAATTATCAGAATAATGCATAATATTACAAGCGTCAAATCATAAAATTAAGCAAGTAATTAAGCAAGAAAAGGTGGACATTAAGTTCACCTTTCCCTCTTGTTAATCTTAAAATTTTCAAAGTCAGAGTTTATATCGAAGTTTATAACCTCATATAAAACCACTATCCCTTTAAAGGTAAGTTATGGTTAATTAATTACATTCCGGTTCCAATGGCCCTGCCAGTTCTTTTAAGAAAAATAATTTACCTGGCAATGTGGGCATATAGCTTGCGGGTATCCAAATGTTAGGTCCGTATCTTAGTGCTACCCAAAGTGATACTCCCTGCCACATCATCCCTCTTCCCAAGGTTCCATCACAACCACCAATGATTTTATCAGACTGCAGGAATAAACCTGGTCCAATAGTGTTTGCACGGCATGGAACTAATGTAGTCCTGCTCTTAAAGCTGGTTATTGCATTTTGCTCGATTGTAAGAGGATGAAGTTTTGCAGCTATTCTATGTGTTTGCTTCTTCCATTCTTCTTCACAGCAAAAATCTGCTGCAAAATGAGGCTCCCAGAATGCTATATGGAACATTCTTCCTATTCCAAATACTGTTATAAGTTTAGCCCCTTCAGCCTTTAATTTTGCTATCTTTTCGCCATATGTAGGCAAATTATCTTTCGTTGCGAAGTTCCTCTGTGATACAGGTACTGTCAAATTGCCAAGTGGTCCATAAAAAGCACCTTCCATGGCATTTTGGAAAGCTCCGGGATTTGTTGACTCAAGAGTATTGCCTTCTGAGTCGCTCCACTCATCCATATTGAAACCATATACATGGGAACAATCAACATTCCACTCTTTCAGGAAATAAACAGCCCAGCGGTACATTCCCATAGGGCCTACAGGAAGAATCAGAATCAGCTTTCTTCCTTCATCTTTTGCCTTCTTTATTTCTAGAGCAATTTCATGTCCCATTAATACATTAAAATCATAAATGTTATCACATGGTACAGGAGCGAAATCCTCGTTCCAGAAAGTCTGTCTTTTAGTTATTTCTTCAGGTGGGTTGGAACAGCATTCATCGATTTTTTTCATATCCCAGCCTGCAGGGAAAAATCCCTCTAACAGTGAACCCTTAACTGTGTCCAAAAAGTTCATAATACAACCTCCCTTAAACACTTGTTTTAGTTGTCATGTATATTATAATCCTAAAAAGATATAATTTCAACTATTCTGGCTTATTCGGGTGCATTTATCAAATCTGAAGAAATATTTACCAGGGGCTATGGCTCTATAACCATCCGGTAAGTTTTGCAAGCAACCTTGTATACTCTATAAAGTCAGGCCATGAAATATCTGGCGGCACACCATGGTCGCACCCCGGAATAAACCCTCCATCCTTCAGAAGAGGTGGAACTACCCTCATTACCTCGTTAAACATATCCTTCCCACCTTTAGCTATAGCCCTTTTATCAATGCCCCCTGTATAAGCCATACTTTTGCCAAATACTCGCCTATACTCAACTATATCGTTATGGGCAGCAACTTCTATAGGATCACAAGCATTTATTCCTGATTCAATCCATATAGGTATCAATTCTCCAATATAACCATCAGAATCCATATCAATAATGGAGCAGCCACTGGCTTTAATCTCTTTTACCCAGCGGATATATGAAGGCATTAGAAACTCCCTGGTCATAGCAGGAGAAATCATACTATGAGCCTTATATGCCATGTCTTCGGATATATGTACCTTATCCAGCTCCATTTTATTGATAAACCGGGCTAGAAGTCTTGAAATAAATTCTGTCCAGAATTCAATCATTTCATGAATAAACTCCGGCTCCTCAATAAATTTGATACACAGATTTTCGAAACCAAGCCATTCACGCAACTGCCAGAATGGTCCGTTAAAAGAAATGCCTGCAACATAATCCCTATCCTGCAACTTGCCACATATTTCATCAAGGTTTTCCGTCAGCCGTTCAGGAGAATCGGCATTATAACGTTTTTTCATTTCCTCCCAATCTTCTCTGCTTTGGACAGGAAACTTGTGCCACTTTCTTGTGACAAAATCCTTTGCAGCCCTTATATAGGTATAATCAAATTCGTCTGATATTTCTGTTATAGCACCCATCCAGTCCTGAACAATATAGTGTCCATCTTTATGCTCCAGTACCTTTTCCTCAAACTGTGGAATCATTTTGAAATCAACTGTTAAATATGTTTTTTTAGGAGCAGGAGGATTAGGAATTCCGAGTATATCCATTAGTGCATCGAAGTAATTAACTCCCTCCGGTAATCCCTGCTTGTGCCAGGCTGCAAGAGTTGATTCTCTTGGTACTCCCGGTTGAAGAGGTATTTTGTCAGGATTCCCAAATAGCAGTGTTTCAATGTATCTTTTCCTTTCTGTCATTTTCTCATTTGACCACTTTTTCATAGTGTTCACACTCCTGTTAATATTTATAATATATTAAATTCTAATGACTTTAATTTATTACTAAGTCTTAATTTGAAAAGTTTTTGATACTTTTCGCAAGTTATGTTAATATAGTAAAATAAAATGCTACTATCATTAAACATACCTACCTACCTAAAAATATTACCGAATATTTCACAAAAAGTCTTAATTTTATTTGCTGCATTATTAAATATTAACGTATCTTGCTTTTTTTATTTACTTCTTAATTTTTGTTTTATATAATTATAGTGAAATGCGATTATATATTGAAATATGGTTCTATGATTTTAATGTAATGTAGTATCTTTTATGCGTTATCTATTTAAGGAAATTATGATAACTTAGTATAATTTGGGTGGTGACCGTAAATGCCTGATTTACAAGATAAAGTGGATTTTAACAATCTCTATGTATCAAAAACTGCTGATTTTATTACTGATTATCGTGATAGTAAGGTAGATCAGGTTTTATCCCTCGAGCATTACCACGATTCATATGAACTGGATTTTTTCATAAAAGCTGATATACAAATATTTGTAAAAGATAGAAGATATGAGATTAGCAATGGTGATGTGCTTTTCATCAGCGAATATGATGTGCACAAAGTCTTATATAATATTGGTACACATTACACTAGATATGTTATTAATTTCAAAAAAGAATTTCTCATTGATCTTTTAAGATTCTTTAAGATTGATAACCTTTTGGAAAAAATACAAAAAAATGATTACAAAAAAGTCAGAGTTAGTATTAACCGAAGGAATGAATTTGAAAGCCAATTTAAAACATTACTTGCTCTATATGATTCGTCACGGGAAAATTGTAATGCTGAAACTGCTGTATTAATTAAGTCATATTTAGTTATACTCCTTACCCGCTTTAATGAGACACTTAAGAATGCAAAGCCCATTTGTGAACAGCAAAAAAAAGATCATTTTGTCAGCAGAATAATAGATTTTATTGACTCCAATTATGCGGGTGTAATAAATCTTGATTTGCTGGAAAAGGAATTTCATCTTAATAAGTATTATATAAGCCATGTTTTCAAGGAAATAACAGGCTTTACCGTTATGGAATACATTCAAAATAGAAGAATTATTGAAGCACAGATACTGTTAAAAAGCACCAGTAAAGATATCACGGAAATATGCTATGATTGCGGCTTTAATAATGTACAACATTTTTATAGAGTATTTTCAAAAATAACAAATATTACTCCATACAATTACAGGAAAAGAGGGTAAGATAATAAGAGATCTGGAGAACAAGGGGACAGTTTTCCTGTTTTAATATTAGGTAACTATAACTATCCCCTGCTTTTCTATTACTTGCGTTTTACTTGCTTATTTCCCTTGCTCATTTACATACTATCTCATTACCCATCTTTCTACTTCCTAATTAAATCTTTCAACCTGAACATTTTCTTTTCCTTTATACTCTTGTTTGCGCATATCCCTATCATTATGGATTTTACTCCATCCCAGGATCCGGCGAAATGATTTAGGGGGTCAGACACACCACCGCGGAATATCATATTGCGTAATCTTTCATCTCCGCCCCCATGTCCGCCTGACGCCTTTGGCACATCATATGTTACAACTTCGCCTTTTCTGTTAAATAACTGTATCTGGTAGTTTGGTTCCTTTACCTTATGTCCGCTGTGGTATTCTGCCGCTTCGAGTCTTCCATTAGTACCATTTATGCTTATCTTCCAACCTTCATAAGGGCTAAATGCTATTAATGAATATGTAAGTAAAGTACCCTTATTGTATTTTACTGCAACTGACATTGAGTCATATATATTTATTTCATCAGCAAATACACATCTGTCACGGAAATATCCGTCTTCTTTTTCTGCTTTAAAGTAAAAATCCTGCATAAAAGGATTTTCATGATATTTCACAGCGAACTCGCATGTTGAGGCATATTGGCAGGTACTGCATCTCTCTCCTTTATTTTCCCTTGTAGGACCATAGAATCTTAGGTTTCCATTTGCATATATTTCTTCAGGCTCTTCTTCTATCCACCAGTTAACAAGGTCAAAATGATGCGTGGATTTATGTACAAGAAGCCCACCGCAGTTTTCCAGTTTTCTATGCCATCTTCTAAAATAATCTGCTCCATGGCTAGTATCAAGAAGGTATTCAAAATCTACGCTAAGTACATCACCAACTGCACCTTCTTTAATTAGCTCTTTAACTCTGGTAACATAAGGTGCAAAACGGTAGTTAAATGTAACTATAACTTTTTTTCCAGTCCTTTTTTCCGCATCAAGTATTGCATTACACTTATCTTCATCTATTGTCATCGGCTTTTCTGTTATTGCATCACATCCATATTCAAGGGTCTTAATAATGTATTCGTGGTGAAATCTGTCAACAGTTGTAATTATTGCAGCATCAGGTTTTGTTTCTTTCATCATTACATCATAATCTGTAAAAACAGGTATGGATGAATCTGTATGATCCCTGATATATTCCGCTCTTGTCCTGTTAATATCAAATATTCCCACGATTTGTGCAACATCTTTATACCCCTCTATAAGGGGCTTGGCAAACATTCCAAAAGCTCTTCCACTTGCGCCTACTAGAACATATTTTTTCATTCTTTAGCATCTCCTTTTCGTATTATCCTTTTTCTTTTCATATTTTTCTTAACTTCATATTGCTTTACTTCATGTTGCTTCACTTCATGTTGCTTCACTTCATGTTGCTTCACTTCATGTTGCTTCGGGGCTGTAACAGAGCAAAATTTATATACTCTGCAATAACATACTAAATAATGTCCGCACTTAGATGCAGGGATTACGCCTTAACATAATACCGATGTAATTCGTAAGTAATCCTTAATATTAAAACATAATACATATTTGATTCTTCTGCAAAACGCTGTTACACTGCAAAAGTCTAATTTGGAACATGGCTTTCTGCAGTGGAATCATATTTACAATTATAACATTAATGTTTTTCCTTTACTTTATAAATCTTGTTGTATATAATTGAAAATGTATATATATATTGCTTTTTTAGGGGGAGATGTAATTGCAGGTTATATACTCACCGAACACATTGGACACAGATTTTTATATAGAGCATACAAAAATTGCTTCAGGCACAAGCATGAAAACAGAGCACTATCATGATTTTTATGAGCTTTACTTTTATCTTGGCGATGGAATGCGCTATTTTATAGGAAATAAAACTTTCTATGTGAAGAAGTATGATTTAATTTTAATTGACAAATTTACCTACCATAGAACTTCATATAAAGAAAAGGGTTTTAAAGAACGATTGTTGATATATCTTTATGATGATGTAATTAATATAATAGGCAATGAAATTTTAAAGCAAAAAATAGTCAACCTCTTTAAAAAGAAAAAGATTTCTTTCTACAGCAGTTTTAGCAAATATATGCTTGATACCCTTATGAACAGAGTTCTCCCTAAATACTATAATAAATCCAATCCTTCTATAAGTCAGCTTCAAGCCAGGCTGGTCATGCTGGATTTGCTGCTTGAAATAGCTGAAATGGATGAAAATGGTCAGCTGATTGAGGATAATTCAATTACAACGCCCCAGGAAAATCGTGTCTCAGATATAGTAAGTTATATTAACTCCAACTATAGTAAGCAAATTACTCTTGATGAATTATCAAAAATATTTTTTATTAATAAGTATTATCTTTGCCACATTTTTAAAGAAGTGACAGGTATGAGTATTACAGATTTTATTAATAGGAAAAGGCTCGCTGAGTCTAAGAAGCTTTTAAAATATACTGATTATAATATTACAGAAATTTCGCAAATGGTTGGCTTTAACAGTGTCAGCCGTTTTATAAGTCTTTTCAGGGAAAAGTTTGAAGAAACGCCTAAAAGTTTTCGAGAAAGCAAATAGGGCACTGGGGACACATCTCCAAAATAATTCAAAGAGTGCCCCCTAGTGGTACCAAGCGCATCAGTCTAAAAATCTCCAGAAATTCCCACCAAACAGATTTTCTACATCCCGTATAATTTCATCTTCATTAATTACCCAACCTGTTGCAAGAATATCACTGTACTTATCAAACAGTACATTTGCAATTATTTTTCTTGAATGGATCCATTTATATATCAATTGGTCCAATACTCTGGCATCGGAATGCTGTGGGATAACACTTGTCCCAAGCAGTTCAAAACGCATTCTGGTTATTTCCTCTATCAGACTTGGATTATTAAGGAACCACCAGCATCCAAAAATCATTAGATTTCTGAATTTTCGTGCTGCAATACAGAGTTCATGCTGGTTTTCCCTTGCCAGCATAGTAACCAGGAATTTGTTGTTTGGATACTGTCTGCAAAGGTATTCAACAGTATTTACATCACCTTTTCCAACACCATCTCCGGCCAGTTTTATTTCAGGGTTTATCAGTTTTTTAACACCAATCATCATTGCAAAGGGTACATTCTTCTCCTGCGAAACAGGTATAATACATTCCTCAATAATTTTTGATCTTGATGATTCTTCAGGAACTTTAAACTCCGGAGGCAGTGATGCTGCCATGTATAAAGCCTTCATCCTGTCTATCCATTCACTTAGGAAGCGTCTGATCTCTTTCAGAGTATTTTCATCAAGCTCCCTTTCAACATTATAACCCCATGCCTTGAGCTTTAAGTAATTAATATCCCATGCATTTAAAAGGGGGTCAATTCTTAAAGCTGCCTTAAATCGGCTGTCACCTTTATAATTATCAAGCCAGACTTTTCTTTCTTCATCAACAAAAGGATCATTAGTCATTACTACATCCTTGACGCCTGAAGCCTTAAAAACTATGTCTATATAATCATCTACAGATAACTTTTTAAAGTAATCTCTGTATTCATTTAAGCTTCTGTCTGCTACGTTAAGGCCCAACTTTTCCAATACAGTAAGTACTCCTCTGCAGGCTTCGCTATAGGGTGAATTTTTAATAAAAAGAGTATCCCAAATTAAATCGGCCTGCTCAACTTTTGACATCCTCCAGAATTTCTCATAGGGAATATCTGTTAGTCGCATTGTTTCAGCTACCAGGTAGTGGTAATTAATAAGCTCATCCACTCCCCATAGAAGCTGCTCTCCAAAATCTGTTGAAAACAGATGTGTGTGTACATCGGTTATTTTTACTTCATCAACCACTTTATCAATAGTTTTCCTCAAATCATATGTATTTCTTATGGCCATACAAAAATCAGTCCTCCTTTTGTATTTTATATAATCAATTAAATAATTTATTGTTACCCAAACTTCAATTAATAATATAGAAATATCTTCAGCAATATAATTAATAATAACTTATATTCCCTTATAGTAGAGCATATAATTCACTTGTCAGATTATTCACCTTAAGTTTAAAAAACATTCTAAGGGTATAACCTGGCTCCAGGCTCTCCTTCCATCCTCTCCTTTGCACTCAATACGTACATATCTGTCTGTTTTCTTTATTTTGTAATGACCTTCCGTAATTAATTTTCCGGTTTCACGGGCTATCCTATCATGGCAGTAAAAAGTATCTGTCATAAAAGCAATAAATTCTACCGGAGATGTTTCTACATAAACTTCATCATTTTCTATACTAATTTGCTTTATTTCAGGACCCTGAGAACAATAAAAATTTCCCTTTTTAATGTTCTCAAGTATATCATCCTTTTTTAAGCTTTTACTATTAACCATTATATACCCACCAAATAAATCTGTGTTATAAAAATGTGTATCATCAGAAGCAAAAATTAAAGGGTATTTTCCTTTTTTGGCTATTAAATCAACGTAGCATGTGGAATCCCCTCTGTTGGTCATAGTATCAGATACCGTATTCCAAACCTCAAAACCCAGGTGACCTTCCAATCCCATTATGTCGTCATGGGAAAGCAGCGACCATGCAGGATGTGCCAATATTGCAAGGCCATTATTTTGGTTTATGCTGTCTATGTAGTATTGAGGAGTGATAAAGCCATCGGAAGGATTCAATATATCCTCAACAGAGACCTCATCATCCATGTCAATACCAACAATGTGCCAGGCCTTTCTTTCTGAAGAGTAATCGTTTATGTCAAATTCGATGCCGTTAAGGATGAGAAGATCATCCTCTTCTTTCCCTTTGTAAATCTTTCTGTGATCTGTTATAGCTACAAAACTGTAACCATTGTCTTTATAGGCCTTTATACTTTCATCAGGTTCTGCCAGACCATCTGACAATGTTGTGTGGGTATGAAGATTGCCTTTATACCAGTTGCTTTTTTTATTGAATATTTCCAAAAAGAATTCTCCTCTCATCTGTTATTCCATAATCATATTATTCGATAATCAGTTATTAATAATATTCCCTTTAATAATATCCATATAATTATCATAATACGAAATAATGTAAAAGTTATAAATATAATATCATATTAATGATAAAAGTAAAGTTGGGTTACATTGATAAAAAAAGATTGCCGGGTTTATTCCGACAATCTTTTTTAAAAGTAATAGACTTTATTCCCGTATTAAACTGTTTTCATGAGCAGATGTGTATCTGAAATAATACACCTGAAATATTATAATTGAATTAATATTCTATTCTTAATACTCTCTTGAATCTATTCTTAATACTCCCTTGATAGCGGGTTCTGCCTGTGACATTCTTCTATTACAGCTATTTGCTGTCTTACCTGCTCAGGTGTTACCTCCAGCGGTGCCCCTGTAGTAAGAGTGCTATATAGCATGTTATAAAACTTGCTGGATATAGTGCTGAAAAGATTCTTTTCTTCTTCAGGTATATCCCAGCTCTCTTCATACCATTTAAGGTTCTCACCACAGTATGCAGGTTTGCCTTCTGGAGTATTTAGCGGTTCCATAATCAAATGCTGTTCAGGAGCTTCCTCTTCTTTAAAGTATTTCCAGTCTATGTGGGTCATTGTTCCCTTTAAGCCGCCCCTTGTACCTTGAACATTATATGTGAATGATGGATATGCACAACAGGATGATATCTCCAAATCAATAAGAGGACGTCCTTCCCCTTTAAGTATAAGTTTCACATAATCCTCTGCATCACCAAATGTATTGCAGCGGTCCATTACGCAGAACACTTCCGGCATAATATCAGTGCCAAACAACTGCAATGCCTGGTCAAGAGGATGCGGCCCGGTATTTAGGAGGTTGCCGCCATTAAACTTCTGAACACACTGCCAATCCCATCTTCTGGCGAATCCATTGAAAGCTATACTGATTTGAGCTATCCTGCCAAGTACTCCTGAGTCTATAACCTTTTTTACTTGTCTGAAATAAGGTGCAAAACGTGACTGCTGATAGATAGCAAAAACTTTCCCTGATTTTTTTGCAGTTGCTATTAATGTATCAACATCTTCAACTCTACGGGCAAGAGGTTTTTCACATAATACGTTAAATCCTGCATTTAGAATATCCAGAGTTACAGGAACATGTAGATAACTTGGAGTAGAATTTACTATAAGATCAATATCATCCCTCTTTAACAATTCTCTGTAATCTGCATAAGTGTCACATCCGAATTCTTTTTCCGCTCTTTTCCTTCTATCTTCAATAGGATCAACTACTGCAGCAATTTTAAACTGTTCAGGAACTGTTTTCAGGTGGGCACAATGAATAGCATAACCACTGCGACCCTGCCCTATAATTCCAACTCTAATAGGTGATTTCATATACATTCGCCTCTCTTTTTTAAAATTAAGCAACTACTTCCATTGCTTCCACAAACATTAGGGTGCATATTATTCTGTAAATCCTTATTAACTTTTAAAATATGCGCCCCAAAATCGCTTTCTATTGATTTTCATGCTTCTGACTAATATTTTATATCGTATAATAAATCTATTCATTAACTTTCTTATAAAATAGTTGTACTTTTTTAAAACAAATAGAATGTATAAATTGCCTTAATGTACACTTCCGGTAAGTGAATTTCATAAAACGTCTGTCCTGATACCAAGCAAATTTAAATGCTTCCCGATGTGCTTTTCAAGAGATTTACAATACTCTTCTTCATAATTAAACAGAGTAGAATATATATCATTTTTAAATAATGGTTTGCCTTCGGAATCTTTTGCTTGTAATATCAACCCATAGGTAATATGTATCACCTGTCTTGAATCATCCTGATCAAAGAGAGAGGGAAGCTCATGATCTTTTAACATATCTATATCCGGTATATTTGAAGGGTCGGCACTTATATGATAATATTTTTTCGCTTCATTAAGATGTTTCAGAGCAAATTTATGAATTTTTCTATATAATGAAGGATTTTCAGCAGATATAACCCTTACAGCTTCAAGCCAATTTGTTCCTGCAGTTTTCAGGTGATATTTCCCTCCGGTTTTTTCTCCGATAATGGGGAATACTGAAAATTTATCACTCCCAGAATGTACACTTACCTTATAACCAAAATGCTGTGCTATTTTCACATGGAGCTCAAATTCCTCTGTAAATTGCTTTATATATCCTCTGTAGTCAATACCCTTCTGGAATTCCCCACAGAATCTTGGTGCAAGGCTGGTAATTTCAACACCACCTGCAATTAACTCAGAAGCAACAAAATAATGTGACTCTGGTGTGGTAGGTGTAAGAGTTTCATCAATAGACATTTCAAAGTCTATACTTCTGCCGCAATTTTTAATAACTTCATTATAAATTTCCAGGGTATATTTAATTGCCTTTAAATATATTAACACTATTCTTCTGAAACTGTCCTGATCAAATGATATAGCAACAACATCATTTAGTTTGAATGATTTATTTAAATATGTAGATTCCAGACGGTTTCTTTCACCTAATTCTATTTCCGAATATTTTTGCTTAACTTCATCTGAAGAATATGATGCAACCTGATTATTAATATGTTCTGAGCAATCTAGTGTTATCATGGTAAAACCATTATCAAGCGCCATTTTTACTTCGTCATATGTCTTCAAGTGGTCTCCGTCTGCCCCAAAGCCTTTGGTATATCCTTCCTGAAAAACATCCCAGGAAGCAGCGGAAAGGACATCTCTATATGTACGCCCTGTAAGGTTTAATTCGCGTATGGATTGCTGTGCTAAAACAGGAAAAACAGGCTTGTCCTTTACCAGCCTTATGTGCCCAGCTGAAGCAACTCCGAGTCTATCTCCCAGTCCTATAGTAATATTCCTTCCTTTATGGTTTGAAGGGTTTGTAAAAGGAAATATATGTCTTATTATGTCACAATTATTGTTACCTAGACTGCACACTTTTGTTGGTTTACCGTTAACTGTCATTTCTTCGCCTTCGAAGTCATTAAAATTATTATCTTTGCCATGGATTACTAAACTCTTTCTCTCATTGTCTCTGATAAGAAAATACCATATCCCGTTTTGGTTATGTATAGAATCAGGATATATCCCATATTCCGTAAAATTTCTTTTGGCTTCAAGCCTTATGTTAGTCAATATTTCATCATTACTATTGGGGATATGGCTTTGATTATTTCCCGGGGCAATATCCTGCAGCTTAAAACAAAATTTCTCCCAATTCATGCTAAAACCTCCTCAATAAAGTTAAAAATTTATATTTACACTATAATTGATATTATATGCTATATTATGCTATGAAATCAAGGATAATAGTAATCGATTACTAAGCAAATCCATTCAGGAGAAAGTAAAACTGGTGAGTCCCGGGATAATTATCCCTGATGACTCACCAGCGAATATTAATTACTGATTAACTGAAATTATTTATTACCTTGTAATTTTGCAACACTAGTCCTTCTATTTGCATTACTGTTATGCTGCACTAATCATTCCGATTACCTTACAGTCTTGCTGAACCGGTTTTCCTTGCTGCTTCAGCAACTGCTGCTGCTACTGTTTTTCCAACCCTTGGATCGAAAGGAGCCGGCATAATATATTCTTCGTTTAATTCTTCTTCACTTACAAGCGATGCAATAGCTTTTGCTGCTGCAATCTTCATTTCATCATTTATCTCTCTTGCTCTAACATCAAGAGCTCCTCTGAAAATGCCCGGAAATGCAAGCACATTGTTAATCTGATTCGGGAAATCGGACCTTCCAGTACCTATAACTCTGGCACCTGCCTCTTTAGCTTCGTTAGGCATTATCTCAGGTACAGGGTTTGCCATAGCAAAAATGATAGCATCCTTTGCCATGCTTTGAACCATTTCTTTTGTTACCATTCCAGGAGCAGATACACCAATAAATACATCGGCACCTTTTATAACATCAGGGAGCATACCTTTCTTCATTTTCAGGTTTGAGATCTTAGCCATTTCAGCTTTTTCGGCATTCAGGCCATCCCTTCCTTCATATATTGCACCCTTTCTGTCACAAAGAATTACATCCTGGAGGCCCAGGCTCATTAATAGTTTCGTAATTGCAATACCTGCAGCACCTGACCCATTAACCACAACAGAAATATCCTTAATATCCTTTTTTACTATTTTGAGTGCATTCAACATAGCCGCAAGAGTTACTACAGCTGTCCCATGCTGATCATCATGGAAAATAGGAATATCACATTCCTGTTTAAGTCTTCTCTCAATTTCAAAACATCTGGGTGCAGAAATATCTTCCAGATTAATTCCACCAAAGCTTCCTGAAATAAGTTTAACTGTATTTACAATTTCGTCTACATCTTTAGATTTAATGCATAACGGGAATGCATCTACATCCCCAAAAGTTTTAAACAGTACACATTTTCCTTCCATAACCGGCATACCGGCTTCGGGACCGATGTCCCCCAATCCCAGAACTGCAGTTCCATCAGTTATAACTGCAACAAGATTCCACCTTCTTGTGTACTCATATGAAAGGTCGACATTTTTCTCTATTGCCAAGCATGGCTCTGCAACACCAGGTGTGTATGCAAGAGAAAGATCTCTCTTATTTTCAACTTTTACTGTACTTACTACTTCAATTTTACCTTTCCATTCTTCATGTAGCTTTAACGATTCTTGACGAATATCCATTTTTTTCTCCTCTCCAGTTTATACGAATTTTTTAAGCAGTTTTCCTTACATAGGCAATTATCTTTTTATCAACTTATTTTTATTGTTTTTCGTGTATACTAAAAAATTAACATACTATATCATCCTTATATGTTATTCATAATATAGGCTGATTTTATGTGTCACAAATATATTTTACTTTACAGTTGCATCAATATCAATATATCAACTAATATATTGTTATTTTGGTTGATATTCTAGTAATATACGTCAAGTTTAAGTACAGTATAACACGACTACGGGTGCATATTTTAAAAGTGAAGAAATATTTACAAGGAACATCAATTATCAGAGAGAAGAGTTTCTCCTGCCTAGCTACGGTAGCTTCATTTATGCTCCTTACTAATATTTTCTTCACTTAAATTATATGCACCTTATTGTTTGCTATTTAAATCTATATGATTAATCGCTTATAATTCTACTTTTATTTTGCCAGTTCTTCCAACTGACTAATCCTTTCATCACCCTCTATAATCTCAACTTCAAGGTTAAAATGTCTTATTTCTCCAGGCTTTATGAACTCCAAAGTACCATCCTGCCTTGCTTTTGCCCTGCCCCCTACATGACAGTTGCATGGCTCAATGCCAAGTACATATTCACCTTCACCCATCTGCTTCCATTGTGTCAAGTTCCACAGCTGTTTCTTGTTAAACCATATTGCCAATCCAATCTTTTGTATTGGGTTGATTAAAGCAGCAAAGGTCTTTCCCTGGTCGTCGACCTTAAGATTATGGTAGAAAACCTGCTCTCTGTAACCTGGTGTTGGTAGTTGGAATTTGTAGTATTCATTTTGCCCTTTGGATGCTTCCTCATCCCTTGGAATTACTGATATTGAAGGAGCTAGAAAATACGATTTACTTGTTAGTAAAGGATATCCCAGGTTGCAGTGATATATAATCATTAAAGGTTCATCCTTAAAACCATAGTTTTCAACTGTATCGTTAATATAAAATTTATTCCCACCATATGGTACGGATATTTCCCTTTTTAGAAGAATATTTTCTCCAAACACAGCTGCTTCTCTTACCTTGCCCTTAACCTTCATGATTGCAGTGTCTTCAGTCCACTCGGTACCCGCATACACTTCCTCGGCAGGTGTATTGGATATCCTTCCATGCAGACCATATTCCTGACCTTCATCAATACAGGGTGAGCCAGCTTGAATAAGTCCACATGTAGTCATAAATCCGCCGATAAAACTCCTCAGAAATTTTATACCTGATTCGTTGTAATATTGTGGTGCAACTATGCCTGCTTTTGATATATAGCTCATATTTATGCCTTTGTATGAAAGGTAGGCAATATCAAGTGCCCGGTCAGGCAAAACCGTTAATTCAAGACCGCTGCCATTCTTTATATCTACCGCTCTCACTCCATTAGCTTTTCCATCTGCCAGACGGTAATTTTTTACGCCAAATAACTGGGATGTATCTCCTATGTATTTAAGGATCTCTCTCCGGTCTAAAGTCCCTCTTTCTAACTCATTTCTTTCTTCATTTTTTCCCATGCTTTTCCCTCCTGTTGACTTTTATTTATCTTAGTACTACTTTGTTTATGCTCTCTTGGTTCCATATTCCAGATCAAAATAAAGCAGGGCAATCAATCTTTGTTGCATAAGAGTAAGTATTGAAGACAAAAATGTCACAACAAAACTTAATATAAGATTGTTCCCATATACTGAAGCTAAAATAATAATAAAAAATATTGGTAGAAGTAGTGTAAGATTAAAAACAATGAATATGGCAAATATCTCCATTTTCCTTCTTGCAGTTAAGTTTTTACTTGCATTAAATGCATCCGTAACTCTAATGTCCTTATCAAGCAAATAGCATATATTAAACATAAACATGAGGTAAAAAATTACCCCTGGTATTATCAAAAGAAAAAATCCTGTTAAAATTATAGCTATAAAAGCGATGTAAGCAGCCAATATCTTGCTCAGCTTTCTAAATACCTGTCCTAAGCATTGTTTCAGAGAGCATTCTCCACCCCTTAACTCAGTCATATATGAATATAAATATACTACGGACGCCAGGTAAAGGATAAATACACTTGCAATATTGTACATTGCGCTTAAGTATATATCATTTGCGGTTTTTTCTGATATGAGTGTACTTGCAAAACCTGTGAAAAGTATTATAACAAATAATACAGGAGTTATTCTTTCATTTTTCATCTCATAAAACTTCAGTGCATTTATTAAATAATATTTTGCCATTCTTAAATTTGATGGTTTTTTATTAGGTTCCATACCTTTTACCTCCAATTATGCAGATCCTATTCAGCCTATTCTTGCCTTTACATATACTTTAATATATATTGAAAAATTATGCAATTATTTTCATGTCTTATGGGGTGCATCAGCTATCTTTTTGGTGTATAATATTTTCGGACATGTTTATAAATTCAGTATACACTATAGATGCTGCTTGTAAGTAATTATTAATATACACATACGGGGTGATGTTATTTGAAGCATATTGTAAGCGTCAGTTTAGGATCTTCTACAAGAGATCATAAGGTTGAGCTGGAATTGCTCGGTGATAAGTACATTGTTGAAAGAATCGGAATGGATGGAAGTTACGATAAATTTCTGGAAACTCTTAAAGATTTAGATGGTAAAGTTGATGCTATAGGAATGGGCGGCATTGGCATATACCTTCCTGTTAAAAATCATACTTATTTAATTAAGAGCGCCTTACCTCTAATGCATGCAGTTAAAAAAACACCTGTTGCCGATGGATCATATTTGAGAAATGCTTTAGAGCCTTACGCAGCCAATTTTGTTCAAAAAAAAGGTATAATTAACTTTGCAGGTAAAAAAGTTATGGTTACATGTGCAGTTGACCGCTATGCTCTGTCTGAAGCTTTTGTAAATCTTGGCTGCAGTATTACCTGTGCTGATTTGGTTTTTACTCTTGGCATACCTTTTGTAGTAAGATCACTTAACGGATTGGACAGGCTTGCGAAGCTTTTCGCACCTGCCGTTACAAAACTGCCTTTTGATATGCTGTATCCAACCGGTCAAAGGGAAGAAAATGTTGAAAATCCCATTAAATTCGCAAAATATTATAGAGAGGCTGATATTATTTCAGGTGATTTCAACTATATAAAGAGATATATGCCTGATGATTTAACCGGTAAAGTTATTATCACTAATACTATAACAAAGGAAAATGTAGAAGAGCTCAAGTCAAGAGGTGTATCCACACTGGTTACAACAACTCCTGAATTTAATGGACGGTCTTTTGGCACCAACGTAATAGAGGCCATTATGATAACCATACTTGGAAAACCTGTTGATATGATTACAGTAGAAGATTATATAGCTACATCCGAAAGACTGGGATTTGAACCGAGAGTGGTTAGGTTTTGATTAGAGGTTAGAGGTTAGAGGTTAGAAGTGAGAAGTTAGAGTTTTGGGGTCAAAAGTGAGTGGGGGTGTAACCCCCACTCAATCCTCGAACGAAGCGAGTTTGCCACTTTGTTGAATCTGTTCAATTTCCCGCTTCCCACTTCCTACTATCCACTATCCACTACCCACTTATATGCTAAGTTATTAATTACTTTTCAGGATAGTTTTCCTTTGGTGCATAATGAGTATGCAATAGCTCATGTGCTTTATGACTTCCCGGTTCCCCAAAGAAGTCCTTATAAAGCTTTTGAACCTTCTCATTCTCATGGGACTTTCTTATTGGCAGATCTCTATCTTCTTCGTAGATAGCTTTTGCCCTCTCTTTTCTGATATCTATCCAGCTTCTAACTTCTGAAGGCTGTATGGGCTGTCCGCCGCCATTAACACATCCTCCGGGACATGCCATTATTTCTATGAAATGATAGTCTGCCTCTCCGGCCTTTATCCTATCCAAAAGCTTTCTCGCGTTTGCAAGGCCATGAGCAACAGCAGCTTTGACCTTCATTCCACCTACATCAACCTGAGCTTCCTTTATACCCTCTACGCCTCTTACATCAAGATACTCAATATCTTCATGAGATTTACCGGTTAATACATCTGCAACTGTCCTTAAGGCAGCTTCCATAACTCCGCCTGTTGCTCCAAAAATAACACCGGCACCGGTAGCATTTCCCATAGGATCATCAAAATCAGAGTCTGGTAAATCTTTGAAGTCCATTCCGGTTTCTCTTATCATTCTTCCCAATTCTCTGGTTGTCAGGACAACATCCACATCTGCGTAGCCTGTTGATGACAATTCCGGTCTCTGGGCCTCAAATTTCTTGGCAGTACATGGCATAATTGAAACCACAAATATTTTTGAAGGGTCAATGCCCATCTTTTCAGCATAGTATGATTTCAATAAAGCTCCAAACATTTCATGAGGTGATTTGCAGCTGGATAAATTATCCAGGAAATCAGGGTAATTATGCTCACAGAATTTTATCCATCCAGGACTGCAGGAAGTAATCAACGGAAGTTTTCCTCCGTTTTTAATTCTATTGATTAATTCGGTTCCTTCTTCCATAATAGTTAAATCTGCTGCTGTATCAGTATCAAATACCTTGTCAAACCCAAGACGTTTCAATGCAGATACCATTTTACCGGTAACCCTTGAACCTATAGGCATTCCAAATTCTTCACCCAGAGCCACCCTTACTGCAGGTGCAGTCTGGACTATTACATGCAGATCCTTGTTTGCCAGTGCCTGCCATACCTTTTCCGTATCATCTTTTTCCCTGAGGGCTCCAACTGGACATACATTTATACACTGTCCGCACATTGTACATGGAACTTCATTCAGTGACATATTGAATGCTGATGAAACAATAGTATCGAATCCTCTTTCATTAGTATCGATAACTGCCACCTTTTGTATATTTTTACACATACTTACGCAGCGTCTGCACAATATACATTTATTAGGGTCTCTCACGATTGAAGGAGAAAAATCATCCAGAGGCATTTTGTGGGTTTCTCCGTCGAACCTTATATCACTAATATGCAATTCCTCAGCAAGCTTTTGAAGCTCACAATTCCTGCTTCTTACGCAAGTAAGGCACTTCTTTTCATGGTTTGAAAGAATAAGCTCCAGAGTTACCTTTCTTGCCTCTCTTATTGCAGGGCTCTGTGTCTTTACAACCAGACCTTCTGAAACAGGATATACACATGCAGCCTGTAAACTTCTGGCACCCTTTATTTCTACTACGCACATTCTGCATGCACCTATTTCATTTATGTCTTTTAAGAAACAGAGTGTGGGTATTGATATATTTGCCTGTTTAGCAGCTTCAAGCACTGTAAAATTCTTTGGCACTTGAATATTTCTATCGTCAATTGTAATATTTACCATTTCCATATTTGGTACCTCCTTTCATTACGCGTTCTTAAATATTGCCTTAAATGGGCATTTTTGCATACATGCTCCGCATTTTATACATTTATCTTCGTTTATAACATACGGTACCCCTTTTTGTCCGCTTATGCAGCCAACAGGGCAGTTTCTTGCACATATTCCGCAGCTCTTGCAGCGGTCTGCCTGTATTACATAATGCATCATGGATTTACAAACACCTGCAGGACACTTCTTATCTTTTACATGAGCCTCATACTCATCCCTAAAGTACCTTAATGTACTCAGTACAGGGTTTGGAGCTGTCTGGCCAAGTCCGCAAAGTGCCGATGCTTTAATATTCTTTGCAAGTATTTCCAGTTTCTCTATATCCCCTTCTTCTCCTTTGCCGCCTGTAATCCTTTCAAGGATCTCAAGCATTCTTTTAGTCCCTATACGGCATGGAGGACATTTTCCGCAGGATTCATCCACAGTAAACTGCAGGAAGAACTTGGCAATATCTACCATGCAATTATCTTCATCCATTACGATCAGCCCACCAGAACCCATCATTGAACCAAGTTGAATAAGAGTATCATAGTCAATAGGTGTGTCAATATGACTTGCAGGAATACATCCACCGGAAGGTCCGCCTGTTTGTGCCGCTTTAAACTTCTTTCCGTTGGGAATACCTCCGCCTATATCATATACAACCTCCCTGAGGGTTGTACCCATTGGGATCTCCACTAAACCTGTATTATTAATTTTTCCTCCTACAGCAAACACTTTTGTACCTTTGCTTTTTTCAGTACCAATGCTTGAAAACCATTCCGGTCCCTTT
>DAOSDD010000031.1:0-24627 GCA_035362115.1 Clostridiales bacterium
AATTTTTCTTTGCCTTAAACATAACAATCCGTAAGCTTTGTTCAAATTTTATACTTGGAAAATCGTACGCTGCCATATTTTGTATCATAGAAAGAAAATGCGCCACCTGCAGGCTTATTAGGTTGCGGCTATACAACCTGATATGTTATAATAAATGCAGCTAAGGTAATAAAACCTGGCGGTTTTGTCTTTATGCATTTATTGAAACGGTGTGAAGCAATCCGATTGGCGGATTGCACTGATGTTATAAAAATTGGGTGATTTAGACCATGAATATTTTTGATATTATAGGCCCTATAATGGTGGGGCCATCAAGTTCACATACAGCAGGTGCGGCAAGGATTGCAGCTGTTACAAGGAAGCTCCTGGGAGAGGATGTAAAAAATGCATCTATAAAGCTTCACGGCTCTTTTGCCACTACGTATAAAGGCCATGGTACTGACAGGGCAATTGTGGGAGGTCTTCTTGGATACAAGGTTGATGACCCTGCTATAAGAGAGAGCTTCAAACATGCTCAGCTTTCAGGGCTTACTTTTAATTTTGAAAAAGAAGATTTAGGGGATGTCCATCCTAACACTGCACTTATTGAGGCTATAGGTGTTTCAGGTAAAAAAATAAAGGTAATGGGATGTTCTGTGGGCGGAGGCCGCATAATGATAAAGCGCATAGACAATTTTCCGGTTGAATTTACGGGACAGTATTATACCCTTGTAATAGAGTATAAAGATAAACCGGGCGTGATTGCATCAGTTACTTCAATTCTGGGACGAAATTCCATTAACATTGCTGAAATGAGAGTTTACCGTTCATACAGGGGCGGGACGGCTGTAATGATAATAGAAGCTGATCAGGTTATAGAAAAGAGTTTAATAGATCAGGTAAAAAACATACAGGATGTATATAATACAGTAGGTATTGATGCTGTTGAGGTTTGACATTTAACGCATGATTAGCCAGTAATTAGCGGTTATTAACCAGTAATTAATCCGCACTTAGCGGGAAATTAAGCAGCATTTAACAAGGGGGAGCTATGCTTACATATAAGTCAATTAATGAAATTGTAGAAGCAGCTGAAAAAGAGCAAAAGAATATTTCGCAGATAGTTATTTATGAACAGTCTCTGCAACTTAACAGCAGTATTGATGAATTATACCTCAAGATGTCAGAAAATCTGAAAGTTATGAAAGCAGCTGTAGAAGAAGGCCTTGCGTCTTCACAAAAGTCTATAAGCGGTCTAAGCGGCGGTGATGCAGTCAAGCTAAAAAAGCATGTTGATTCAGGATATAATATAGGCGGAAAATTTTTCTGCAATATGCTGCAAAAGGCTATTGCCATTGCTGAAACCAACGCACATATGGGAAGAATTGTTGCTGCTCCTACAGCCGGTTCCTGCGGAATAATCCCTGCTGTGCTTCTTACAATTGGTGAAGAAAATGATATATCTGAAGATAAAATAATAATGAGTTTGTTTACATCAGCAGCGATAGGAATGGTTATCGCAAACAGAGCATCTATATCGGGAGCTGAAGGAGGGTGTCAGGCAGAGTGCGGCAGTGCTTCTGCTATGGCTGCTGGTGCAGCTGTTGAAGCTCTTGGGGGTACCCCAAAAATGATTTCAAGTGCATGTTCCATAGCATTAAAAAATGTTCTTGGACTCGTATGTGATCCTGTAGCAGGGCTGGTAGAAGTTCCCTGCATAAAACGTAATGCTATGGGAGCTGCAAATGCACTTGCGGCGGCTGAGATGGCCCTGGCAGGAATTGAAAGTGTTATACCGGCAGATGAGGTTATAGATGCCATGCGCTCCATTGGAAATCTTATGCCTGTAATATTAAAGGAAACAGCAGAAGGAGGACTTGCGGCTTCACCCACCGCCAGAAAGCTGGCTGGAAAGATCCTTTGTTGAATCATATAATTGTATAATAGATTTATACAGATTTTTACCGACTTATACGGATTCATATTAATCCACACTCATCTATATGGCTCTATACATTGTACAGGGTTCTATATATTTTATATAGACCTATACATTCTTTTAAACTCTAAAGGGGTTAAGCCTTCATACCCTTTAAAAATTTTACAAAAATAGCTGATATCATTATAACCTGTTTTTAAAGCAACTTCCTTTATAGTGGGGTTATCAGGTAATACGAGGAGTTCTTTTGCTTTTTTTATTCTATATGCTATAAGGTATTTAAAGGGACTCAAATTAAACGCTTCCTTGAACAGCCTGCAAAAGTGGCGGGGTGTAACATTCATAATATCAGCCATGTCCTGAAGTGATATATCCATATTGTAGTTATCTTCCATAAATGAAATAACAGGTTGAAGCTGCTTGTATTTCAAATATCTCGGCGTGGAAAAATCTGTATCCAGACAGTTTCTCAATTCTATAATAAACTTATAAAGCAGGTAGGAACATTCATAACCCCTGAAAACACTGCTTGATTGGGCAGACAAATAGATATCATCAAACATTTTCTCAACCTTGAGCATATCTAGTATATAAAACACCTCACATTTACCAAGACCAAGCAATTGCATAAGAGGAGATACTGCATATCCGTTAAATGTAATCCAATGAGTCTCCCATGGTTCTTCCAATGCATAATATTGATGAGCTACTCCCGGATGAAAGAAGAAACCTGACTTTTCGTGAATTATGTGCTCATTATTATTAACAAGTAGAATTCCTTTTCCCTGTACACAATGAAGCCAGTGATAATCAGGATGCCCGTTGGGCCTGGATATATAATCCTGATTAGAGCAGATTCCCACTGTTGTAAATAAAAAAGGCAAATTTAGCGAATCACCTGCAAACATTTTGAAAAATGATGTTTCCATATAATTACCTCCGATTTTAATTTAGGCAGTTATGAGGACAGTTCTTCCCAAATAGGGTCAGTCCTCTAATAATATTATACTATTAATATGTCTATAATGCCATATAAATGACAATATACTATTGTTGAAAGTTGTATACATGTAATCTATAATAATAATATAATTACATTACTGCAGAAAAGCAATGCATGATAAAATAATCATATATAATGCTTATATAGAATGCTCATACATTATACTTGATGCTCGCACTTAATACATATGCAATATGTAATATAACAAAATTAATAAATTCCGGGGTGATATAATGTTAAATATCGAAAAATACTGGGAGGATTTGAATACACTTCATGTAAACAGGGAAAAACCAAGAGCATATTACATACCGTATGCTGATGCTGAAACAGCCCTTTCAAAAAAACGTGGGAAATCTCCTTTTTATCAAACTCTGAATGGAAACTGGAAATTCAAATATTATACAAGTGTCAAACTTGTGGAAGAGGGCTTTTATGAAAGAGATGCTGATGTAAGCATGTGGGATAATTTGATTGTTCCTTCATGCTGGCAGGTAAAAGGATACGACTTGTGTCATTATACTAATGTTAACTATCCCTTCCCCTGTGATCCGCCCTTTGTGCCAAACGAAAACCCTGCAGGAACGTATGTGAGAGATTTTAACATATCAGGAAACTGGGAAAACAAAGAGAAATACGTGGTTTTCGAAGGCGTAAATTCCTGTTTCTACCTGTGGGTTAATGGCATTTTTGCAGGTTATAGTCAGGGAAGCAGAGTACCTGCTGAATTTAATATAACTCCATACATAAGCAAGGGGAGAAACAGAATAACCGTTATGGTGCTTAAATGGTGTGACGGAAGCTATATTGAAGATCAGGATATATGGCGGTTTTCGGGTATTTTCAGAGATACATATTTACTTGCAAGAGATAAGATACATATAAGAGATGTCTTTGTAAAACAGGAGCTTTCAGAAGATTTAAAAAGCGCTTTATTAAAGTGTGAGATAGATACCGCAATTGCAGACTGCTGTGAAATTAGTGCTGAATTGAAAGATAGTGAGGGGAAAATAGTTTCTGAAAGCAAAGTTATATTGGATAATAATGGTGACAGTGGCAGGGATAATATTGCCAATGGCAGGACTACTATTGCAATGAAAGTAAATGAGCCTGTACTCTGGAATGCCGAAGCTCCATATTTGTATAAATTGTTTATTTACTGCGGAAAAGAGGTTCTTCTTTTTAATGTAGGCTTTAGAAAAATTCAAGTAAAAGACAGTGTGTTTATGGTAAATGGAAAAGCTATTAAATTAAAGGGAGTCAACCGTCATGATTCTCATCCCCAGCTTGGGCAAACTGTCCCTTTAAATCATATGATAAAAGATCTTATGATTATGAAGCGGCACAATATTAATACCATAAGAACATCTCATTATCCAAACAACCCTCGTTTTCTTGAATTGTGCGATTTGTACGGCTTCTATGTGATAGATGAAGCTGACCTTGAATGCCATGGAGTTGCACCAGCAGGGGATTTTCATATGCTGTCGAAAAATTCTCAATGGGAAAAGTCTTTTGTAGATAGAGCTGAAAGAATGGTTGAAAGAGATAAGAACCATGCTTGTGTTATTATATGGTCTATGGGAAATGAATCAGGATATGATGTGAACCATATTGCTATGGCCAAGTGGACTAAAAACAGAGATGCATCAAGATTGGTTCATTATGAAGGCGCAGCATCAATTTACAAAGGCAATCCTGATACAGAATACCTTGACATTAACAGCAGAATGTATCCTGCTATTGAATATGTTGAGCAATATGCGTTAAATGAGGAAAATAATAAACCTTTGTTTTTATGTGAATACAGCCATGCCATGGGAAATGGTCCAGGAGACTTAAAAGATTACTGGGACATTATATATAAGTACCCGAAGCTTATGGGTGGCTGTGTGTGGGAGTGGTGTGACCACAGCATTAAAACTGTAACTTCTGATGGCAAAGAGTTCTATGCTTATGGAGGAGATTTCGGAGACAAACCAAATGATGGGAACTTCTGTCTGGATGGTCTGGTATATCCGGATAGAAGACCTCATATTGGGCTACTTGAGTTAAAGAAGGTTATAGCTCCTATTAAAATAGAGCCACAAGATTTGGAAAAGGGAATAATAAAAGTCATTAATTTATATGATTTTATAGATTTGTCCCATGTTTCCCTTGCATGGAAGCTTGAAAAGGATGGTTGTACTGTGGAACAAGGTGAGATTCCTGCTATGGAGACAGCTCCTCATCAATCGCAGGTATTTCAACTTTCATATAAATTACCGGGTAAATTACCGGATAAATTACCAGGATTTAATATGCTTAATGAGTCTGCAAGTGAACAACAAGATGAGATTAGACCTAAACAAATGCATGAGCTGCCAAACAAACTAAACAACAGATATTTTCTCACGATAAGCTGCGTTCAGAAAAAGGATACACCCTGGGCCGAAAGGGGCTATGAAATTACTTTTGAACAGTTTGAACTGCTCGTGGCAGCAGAAGTTGAGCGTACTGATAAACCTGAACCCTGTGGAACCGCGAATCCTGGTGGTACAAGTGATATCATGAAGTCCCATGAAGCTTGCAGTGACATTAAAAAGCCGGAAACATGCAAATTTTACATGCCTGAATTCCATATACCTGAATTTAGAATTGAACAGAAAGGATATCTGATCACAATAGAGGGTTTTGACTTCTACTACATTTTTGATATGTATGAAGGGACCTTTGTAAAAATTTCCAGAAACTATGTAGATATGATAAAAGAACCTCTTAAATTTAATATGTGGCGTGCGCCTACGGACAATGACAGGAATATAAAGCATAAATGGATGGCCGAAGGCTATGATAGAGCAGGTATGCGGGTATATGAGTCCAAAATAACAAACCTGACAGATACCTTTATTGAGATTAGTGTTGATTTTTCCCTGGGAGGGTATATAAAGCTGCCGGTACTTCATGGGCAAGCAGTATGGGTGGTTGATGGAACAGGAGAAATATATCTAAAATTAAATGCAGAAGTAAGAGAAAATCTGGTATTTCTGCCACGCTTCGGACTTCAATTGACTATGCCCCAAGGAAATGAGGAAGTTGAGTATTTCGGGTATGGTCCTCATGATAGCTATATAGACAAAAGGCAAAGTGTCAGGAAAGGTAAATATCTTACAACAGTTGATAATATGTTTGAAAATTACCTTATGCCTCAGGAGAATGGCTCAAGGTTTGGCACTGAATGGGCTATTGTATCAAATGAGCAGGGAATGGGATTAAAATTTACAGGGTGCCCTGAGTTTTCATTTAATGCCGCTCATTATTCACCGGAAGATATTACTGCTGCCAGGCACCCTCACGAGCTCAAAAAGAGGAAAGAAACTATTATAAATGTTGATTACAAGATGAGCGGGGTAGGGTCTAATTCCTGTGGACCTGAGCTTCTGGGAAAATACCGCTTTGATGAAAAAGAATTTGAATTTAGACTAAAGTTTATACCTGTGTTTAAAGAAGATGAATAAGTACTGGTGACAATTAAGATTGACTTCAACCCAGAAACTTATTTAGTATCAATACCTTGAAGTTTACAACACATTATTTTACATTCTGAGAGCAGATGCTGATTTGGCGTCCTGTCTCAACAGCTCTTTCTATGCACTTTTTGCCTGTGAGTTCGTAGTTCTGCTTTTTAAAGGGGGAGAGATAGGATGCCTATATACATAGTTTATTATCAGCAAAATTTTTATATAAATTTTTCATATAATATGTATGGAATTACAAAAGAAAAGCTGATCATTAAGTGGAAATAATATTTAATTTTGACAACAATATTCTATCCCACCATCTATAATTATACTCTAAAAGTGAAAATTTACGCATAAAACAACAATATTAATCATGGATATTAACCCCTTTCAATATTATTATTCAACTATAGGATAAAAACGATATTGTTCCAACTTTCTACTGTTTAGGAGGAAAAATAGATATGGTACCGGAAGGACTAAAAATTACGGTTATAGGGGGAGGTAGCACATATACACCGGAATTAGTTAATGGTTTTATTAAATCTGGAAATGAACTTCCAATTTCGGAGTTTTGCCTGATGGATATAGATGCACGTAAACTTAATATACTCGGGGGCATAACTCGAAGAATGTTTGCGGAAGCAGGTATTAATTGCACCGTTACCTGTACGGAAAACCGGGAAATCGCTTTGAGAAATTCCGATTATGTAGTATCACAAATCCGTGTAGGGCAGATGGATGCAAGAATCAAGGATGAAAAGATTCCTTTGGAATATGACCTGATAGGACAAGAAACTACGGGTATCGGAGGATTTATGAAAGCTGTGCGCACAATACCTGTTATGCTTAAAATTGCCAGGGAAATGGAAAAATATTGCCCGGAAGCATGGTTAATTAATTTTTCAAATCCATCGGGGCTTATTGCGGAAACTCTCTTAAACAATACTAATATAAAATGTATTGGTTTATGCAATGTTCCTCTGGGAATGTTAAAAAAGGCATATAAAATTATGCAAGGTGAACCTGATAATTATAAAGTAGATTATATAGGCCTGAACCACTTGGCTTGGATAACATCAGTACATTATAAAAACAGAAATATATTAGGTGATTTTATTGAAAAGACTTGTATTAAAATGGGCAAATACTATGATAAGATTGATATACTTCTTAAAAATATTAAGGCAGTCCCTTGTGGTTATCTTTATTATTACTACTATAGAGATTATTATCTCAAAAAACTTAAAGCACAGGATAAAACTAGAGGAGAAGTCTGTCTTGAGATTGAAAACGAATTATTGCATTTGTACAATCAGCCCAATATCAAACAAAAACCGGAGCTACTGGACAAAAGAGGTGGCGGAGGTTATGCCGAAGCACTAATTTCTTTGTTGAGTTCCATATACAATAATAAAAATGAGATTCATATAGTAAATGTGAAGAATCAAGGTGCACTTGATTTTATGGGCTATGATGATGTCGTAGAGGTAGCTTGTTATGTAAGCAGGAATTCTATCACTCCAATACCAATGAATGGTTTTAAAAATGAACATATAAAAGATATGATGAGAACTGTAAAAGCTTACGAGAAACATGCAGTTAATGCCGGCTTATATGGAGATTATTCGGAAGCGTTGAAGGCGTTGTTTATACATCCTTTGGTCGGAGATTATGAGAAGGCAAAGGCTGCTTTGGATGCTTTGCTGAAAGCACATAGGGAATATTTACCTCAATTTAACATATAAATCTATTCTTGTGAAGAGGAATTTTATACGGGAGAGAGTATTTTATTGAAGAAATATGTTTTAGGCATAGATGGTGGCTCCACAAAATCTCAATATGGCTTGTTTGATATTGAAGGTAATATGATCAACTTTTTACAGGGCGGATGTGTGAATCATGCTCATTTTACCGACAAATACGATGGGATGGAGAGGGAGCTAAAAAAATGTATAACTGAAATAACGAATAAGGCAGATATAGATATTAACAGCATTGAATTCTGCTTTTTAGGAATTTCAGGTGCAGACAGTAAGAATGATCATATAGAGATTTCACGCAAAGTATCGTGCATAGGTATTGGGAAATTCGAAGTGTGTAACGATGCATTTTTGGGTATCCTGGCAGGCAGTCCAAAAAAATATGGAGTTTGCAGTGTAAATGGAACAGGAACAAACTGTGCAGCTATTGATAGAAAAAGACAAAAACTTCTTATAGGAGGATGGCCCTATGGGGGTGGTAATTACCTTATACACTTAATGCTAAAGAGAGTATATGATCATTATTTTAGATGTGGAAAATATACCATTATGGCAGAAAAATTGTTCATGGAACTAGGACTATCTTGCGAAGATGAAATGGAGGAAATTGTATACAAAAAGGTTTATGGGAGACAGATTGATAGAAGCAGACTAACCTCCATTCCTTTTTATGCTGTTAGCAAAAATGATGAGGTCGCAAAAGAGATTTTGGACATCATGGCATTGGATGCTGCAAGATCAGTTGCCGGTGCTGTAAATCGTCTGGATTTTTCACAGGAAAAAGAAGTGGATGTAATTCTGGCAGGTTCCATCTATGTAAAAGGAGAAGATCCATATCTGATAAATGCTTTTAAAAGATATACAAAAGAACTTTTAAACGCTGAAATTAATTTCATATTACTTGATGTGCCACCTGTAGCAGGTGCAGTAATTCAGGCAGTGGAAATTGTAACTGGATTATGTGACAAAGTTATATATACAAAAATTATAAAAACTCTAAGTACTTTATGTGAAGATAATAAATAATAGGTTATATAATTAAAATGTACATATAAACTCTATTTCAAAATAACATTTGAGGGGGAATAAAGATGTATTGGGAAGAATTAACGTCCAGGGAATTTGAAAAGGCACGTAAAACAACGAAGGGTACATGCATAATACCTTTTGGTGTCATAGAAAAACATGGCACACATTTACCTTTGAATACAGATATGCTGGTAGGGAGAAAAGTAGTTTCAGAAGTAGTTAAAATTGAGCCTGCTGTGATATTTCCCTATTATTATTTCGGGCAGATAGCTGAAGCCATGCATTGTCCAGGCACAATATCCATTGAGCCGGAGCTTGCATATGCACTTCTAAAAAATGTGTGCAAAGAAATTGCTCGAAATGGTTTTAAGAAAATTATTATTTTGAACTCTCATGGTGGAAATATCAGGTTTATTGATTATTTTATTCAGACTGCAATTTATGAAAAAAAAGATTACGTGATATATGGTGTATCAGCCTTGCTAAATCCAAAAGAGCTTATGGAAATCAGAACAATTTATAATTGTGATAAGGTAGGGGGTCATGGTGGAAATCATGAAACTTCAATTGTTATGTTAGAAAGACCGGATCTTGTGCACATGGATTGTATAGAAGAAGAAGGACTAAAAAATTATGGAAGGATAAACCACATCTCTAGAGAAATGGGGATACATACTGCTATGTGGTGGTATGCTGATCATCCTACACATTTTTCCGGGGTTGTTGAAAATTCTTCCGCTGAAGCAGGTGAGAAAGCTTGCAGGCTTATTACAGAAAGGGTTGCAGAGTTAGTTCGGGCTATTAAAGAAGATACAATAGCAAAACAGCTTCAGGATGAATTTTTTGCTAAGAGCGAAACATTAGGCTCACGAGATTAAATGAGAGGTGGTATGATGAGTTTATTTAAGCATGACTTCAGCAGATTGAAGAAGGTGCTTTTAAGAGAGGGTGAACCGGACAGAGTTCCGTTTTTTGAAATAATTGTTGATGGGAAGGTTATAGAATATCTTACAGGAAAAGCACCCAGCATTTCTGTAAATGCAGAATTTTACATTAAACATGGTTATGATTATGTTATGTCTTCTTTTGGAATTCCTTACAGAATGGAAAAACTACCTGCTGCTGATACATCCTTGGAACTAACCAAAGAACGAAGAATGTTTATCAATGAACAAAAAGGCATTATTGGAAACAGATATGAGTTCGATACATATAAATGGCCTGTTGTTGATACAGAAATACTACATAAAATAAAGAAGACGATAGAAATACTTCCAGATAAGATGAAAACAGTAATCCTTGCAGGAGATGGGATACTGGAGAGTGCAATGGCACTTATGGGTTATACACAGTTATCATTTATGATATATGATGATCCCCTGCTTATTAATAATTTATTCGAAAAGCTGGGTAAAGATCTACTTAAAGCCTTCGAATTATGTATGAAGAACGTTAATGTTAAAAGCATAGGTGCTATAGTTATAGGCGATGATCTTGGCTTCAATACCAGCACTATTATATCTCCTGATGATATCAGAAAATATATATTCCCATGGCATAAGAAAATTGTTGAGTTGGCACACAGGTATGATTTGCCTGTAATACTTCATTCATGCGGCAAACTTGATGAAATTATGGAAGATATTATTGATATAGGGTATAATGCCAAACATTCTTTTGAAGACAATATTTTGCCAGTAACAGAAGCAAAAAAGAAATATGGAGATAGAATAGCAATTATGGGTGGAGTAGATATAAATGTTTTAAGCACTGCAACAGAAAAGGAAACAAGGCAGTATGTAGAGAATATTCTTGATAAATGTATGCCTGGAGGCGGTTATGCATTGGGATCCGGAAACAGCATTACAAACTATATATCGGTAAAAAACTATCTGGCAATGTTGGATGAAGGGAGGAAAAAAGGTGTGTATTAGTCTATAGATATAAATCTTTGGCAGTTTTACCAATCCATAAAAACTTATATTTTTGGAGGAATAATAATGAATGAGTTATTGTTTGGATACTTTGATACCGATATAACACCATCTATTTCAATGGGTCTGGAAGGTTATCCCTATCGCTTAAATCATGGTTTTGAAAACGGAGGTGTAATTGACCGGATTTATGCCTGTGCATTATGCCTCAAATCAGGATCGGAAGCATTACTAATAATTACTGTTGATCTTTGTGACTTGAGCTTTGAGACTGCTGATGATATTAGAAATGCTATAAGCTTGAAAACGGGTTTACCCAGGCGAAACATTATGCTCATTGCTACTCATACGCATTCTGCACCAGTGACAATATGCCAGAATGTGAAGAACAAAGAAGCCATAGATAAAATTGAGGATTATTTAAAAGAACTGAAAAACAAGATTATATCAATATCTTCACAGGCTTGTGCCAGAAGATATTCTGCAAAACTATCAATATCGACATTAAAGACTTGTCTTGGATATAACAGGCGTTATATTAGTGTGGATGAAAAAGGCAATTCAAATTGTAAAATGCTTTTTAACCTCTGGCAGAATCATGGACATGATACAACAGGGGAAGTAGACTCGGAAATCCCCATAATTATGATTGAAAAAGAAGATGATGAAAATAGGGATAATTTTCTTACACCCACAGGCATAAATAGAGTTATTATTGTAAATGCTCCTTATCATCCTGTTGTTATGGGTGAAAACAACAACTATATTAGTGCCGATTATCCCGGGGCAATACGAAAATGTATTGAAAATGAATTGATGGACGGTACTAAAGTTATTTCCATAACGGGGGCTAGTGGAAATACGCAGCCTTTCATATCATGTGTAAACAATCTCAGGGCAATAAGGATATTTGGAAATGCTATAGGCTATGGCGTTATAACGGCCCTTGCAGGAAGAAAATACATTCCGGTTGATGGGATTCAAGGAATTGAAGAAGAATTTGACTATAATAATCCTGAAACTAATAGAATTAGAACACAAGTCTTTAGAATAGGAAATATTGGAATAGCAGGCATTTCGGGTGACTGTTTTAATGAATTGGGTACATTCATAAGGGCTAATTCGGGTATTAGACAAATTCTTATAGCTACTCATGCAAATGGAAGATCTGGATATATACCAACTCCTGAATCTTTTAATATTGGGGGGTATGAGATAGATATTGCAATCAAGAGAGGTTATGATACAGATGTTTTTGAAAAGGTAGTAAATCAAGTACTCAAAAATTTAAAAACATTAAGAGAATAATACCGCTATAAAGGTAGTATTTAATTTATGCCGACGCACGGCGGTGGAATGGTGGGACAAATATGAGAAACGGTGCAATAATTGAAAAAGGTCCAATGAATTGGCAAATAATTCAGCATAAAAATGGAATAGCAGTTCTTTATCTTTCAGGCAGATGGATTACTGAAAAGAACATGATACAACCTCGTGTTTATGCAAAACTCTTTAATGAATTTACAGGAGAAGGCATTACACAATGGATTGAATGTGATACATTTGATGATGGCACCTGGAAAGTTAGTCTGGATAACATTCCAAAGGGAGGTCCTTATAGAATAGAAACATGTCTTTACGATAAAGCGGATACAACCATAGGTATTGAATGGGCTTTAAGAGGTGATATGATATTCCATATTGGCGTAGGGGATCTTTTTGTTATAGCAGGACAGAGTAATGCTGCTGGATATGGAAAAGAGCCTGTTTACGATCCCCCGGAGATAGGAATTCACATTTACAAAAATAATGGTAAATGGGATGTCGCAACTCATCCGTTAAATGATTCAACAGATATTATATATAGTAACATGGAAAATTCAAATCCAGGGCATTCCCCTTTTATAAGTTTTGCTAAAACACTTAAAAATGAGCTTGGTTACCCGATAGGTTTAGTTCAAGCTTCACTTGGAGCAACATCAATTAGCAGGTGGAACCCGGGTGAGGATGGCACCTTATATAGGAATATGCTTGAGAAAATACAATCTGTTGGAGGAACTGTAAAAGGCATACTCTGGGCTCAGGGAGGCACTGATGCTAACAGGGGATATAGCAAAAATTATATTGAAAGGTTTACCAACATGGTAAGATGTTTAAGAAAAGATTTGAACGACAACTTATTACCAATATTCACCATGCAGTCAGGCCGTCATGTAAAATTTCAAGATAAAAATAATGATAGGGACTGGGCAGAAGTTAGAGAGGCTCAAAGACAAGCTTCCAAAAAACTAGACAATGTCTATACTATTTCATCTTTGAATAGCATGTTGTCTGACTATGTACATATGAATTCTTTTTCTAACATAATGTTGGGAGAAAGATATGCAAAGATGGTACTTACCAAGCTTTACGGGAAAAGCTTTCTATGTAGTGCCCCTGATATATCACGAGCAAAGAAAACAGATGAAAATCAAGTAACTCTATATTTTGAAAATGTGGTTGGGAAATTATATGTTTTTGATCTAGCTGCAAACGAATTACCATTTACAGTTGAAGATGAGAAGGGTAAGTATAGTATACTTTCATATGAAATTTTCGACAAAGATAAGATTATTTTAAATGTTGATAGAACATTAGAGAACAATAGTAAGGTTCATTGTGCCTTTGAGCGTAATCCAGGGCAATTTGTTCCAATAGACCGTGAAAGCTGTATTCCTATGCTCGCATTTTACGGAGTAGAGATTGAATAATATGCATGTGCATATTTCTTGCATCGGAAACATTCTGCAGCAAGGAATCTACACATAGCAGCAGTGTGTACCCATAGCTTAGAAAAATAAAATGCACGTAGCAGAAATGGAGCTTAAAATGAATAGTAGAGGACGAGTATTAACTGCCTTAAAACGTGGCATACCTGATGCAGTACCGTATATGTACAATACAATGGATAAGGAATTACAGGAAAAAATAATCGGAAAAGAAATATCGCTGCCTACTGAAACTGGAATGAATTCACTGGGATATCTAAGCAGACCCGGTGATGAGGCCTATGTTTCACCTATATTAACACTAGTACCTGAAGTTGCAGACTTACTTGGTCTAGATGCCATAGGTATTAAAATATTCCCTCCACTTTTTGTCGACGGTGGTATAAGGGATGGAAGGGCAATGATAAAAAAGGGACTTTTAAATACCCGTGAGGCTTTGGAGAAGTGCAAAATGCCCGACCCTGACGATGATAAGTTATATAAGTCGATTGAAAAGCTTCTGGATGTATGTGCCGGTGACAGGGCAATATATGCCAAAATTAGGCTTGGGGCATCTTCTACTCTAATGAGTATGGACATGATGGGATTTTCATATAATCTTCATGATGATCCTGAGCTTGTTTCTGAAGTATTAATGATGTATTGCAGTTGGAGTCAAAAAATATGCAGGAACCTCTGCGAAATGGGGTTCGATTTTATCTGGTGCTTTGACGATATAGCCTTTAAAACAGCTCCTATGTTTTCACCAGATGTTTTGAATAATATATTTCTTCCTATATTAATGAAAACAACCAGTAGTATAAATAAGCCATGGGTTTTCCATAGTGATGGGAATGTTATACCATTTCTTGATGATTTGTTGAAGTTGGATATGGATGGACTGCATCCACTGGAACCAGGTGCAATGGATCTGGATAGCTTAAAGTCTAAATACGGTTCCAAGCTTTGCCTCATAGGCAATATAGATATAGACAAAACCCTGACCAGAGGCACAATCCAGGATGTAGATAATGAAGTAAGAGAAAGAATATGCCTTTTAGGTAAAGGCGGCGGGTATATCATTTCAGATTCAAACAGCGTACCTGCATATTGCAAAGCAGAAAATGTAATTGCTATGTCTAATGCTGTAAGTAAATATAGATATATTTACTAGATTGTTTATAGTTAAATAAAACGCTGAAAAAAGCAAAAAAGCTCATGGCTTAAATGCTCAATAACTAATATAATTAAAAATGCAAGCTAACAAATTAATATTTACTGTTTATAGCTTAGTTGGCAATATGTCTAGTTAGTAATAAATAGTTGGTAATATATTTCAGGAGAGTTGGTTTATATGAATGCTGACATAAAGAATAAAAAAACAAGAATAAATATAATGGTAAGAGATTTCAAGAAGAATAAGACATTACTGTTATTAGCCTTCCCTATGATTTTATATGTTTTTATATTTAAGTATATACCTATGTTTGGCATAATAATAGCATTTAAAAATTTTAAATATAACCTTGGTTTTTTTAAAAGTCCCTGGGTTGGATTTAAGAATTTTCAGTTTTTCTTTACTTCACCTGATGCATGGCTAGTTACCCGTAACACAGTGGGATATAATCTTGTATTTATTACTCTTGGTATTATTGTACAAGTTGGTGTTGCAATATTACTGTTTGAGATTGCCAGTAGAAAACTTCATAAAATATATCAAACCTTGATGTTTATACCTCATCTTCTTTCATGGGTAGTAGTTGCATATATGGCTTATGCTTTTCTAAGTCCTTCAGGAGGAATGCTGAATCGGTGGCTAAGCTTCTTCAACATTGAACCTGTTGATTGGTATATTACACCAAAACCATGGATATTTATTTTCCCTATTGCGAATATGTGGCATGGTTTGGGAATGGGTGCTCTTATGTATTATGCAAAGCTAATGGGGATAAATAATGAATATTTTGAGGCAGCTGAAATTGAAGGTGCGAGTAAATGGCAAATAACAAAAAATATAACTCTTCCTTTTTTATATTCTTTAATTATAATGCTTACTATCCTTGCCATAGGTCGTATTTTTGATGGTGATTTCGGGTTGTTTTATCAGCTGCCCATGGGTTCTCCCATGCTCCGAAAAACAACAGATATCATAGACACTTATGTTTACAGAGCACTGGTAGATGTAGGAAATGTAGGAATAGCAAGTGCATTGGGACTTTATAGATCTTTAATGGGTATGATTCTAGTTATTGTTACAAATATGATAGTCAGAAAAATTGATGAAGAAAATGCTTTATTTTAACAAACAATTATTAGCCACAGAAAGGAGCTAATTTAGGATGAGTATTTCTGCAATAAAACGCAACACAGTTTCACAAATAATTATAAATATATTTTTCATTCTCCTTTCAGTATCGTTTATAACACCATTATTTGCGATTATATCAATATCCCTTACTAGTGAGCGTGATGTTGTAAATTATGGTTATTCACTTATTCCTCCAAATATAGATTTTTCAGCGTACAAGTTTATTTTATCAAGTCCTTCAACTATACTTTCAGCATATAAAGTGACAGCTATAACTTCATTTATAGGAGTATTATCAAGTCTCCTCATATCATCAATGTGTGCATTTTCTCTTTCTAGAAAGGACTTTAAGTATAGAAGACAGTTAACATTTTATTTCTTTTTTACTATGTTATTTAATGGAGGACTTGTGCCATATTATATATTAATGACAAAGTATCTTTCACTGAGAAATACGTATCTTGCGCTTATACTTCCACTTATTGGAAACATATGGCATATGTTGATCTTACGAACATTCTTCCAGTCTCTTATGGTTGAAATTATTGAATCTGCAACTATTGATGGAGCAAGTGATGTTTTAATATATGCTTATATCGCACTGCCTCTATCTACCCCGGCTCTTGCAACAATAGGACTGTTTCAATTATTGAGTTTTTGGAACTCTTGGTATCCCGCACTTTTGTTTATCACCAAAAAATCACTTTATCCTTTACAATATCTACTACAGTCAATGCTTAGAAATGCACAGGAAATTATCCGAAACATGGAACAAATGAGCTTTATCGCTCCAGAAGAATTGAAAAATGTTCCTACCGAAAGTACCAGGATGGCTATGTGTATTATAGCAATAGGACCAATACTGTTTATATTCCCTTTTTTCCAAAAGTATTTTGTAAAAGGATTGACGATAGGAGCGGTCAAAGGCTGAGTTGTTTTTTAGAGTGCATATCATGTGGGTAATTAAATGCTAGTCATTTAATATAACAAATAAAAAACAGGAGGGAAAATATTATGTCAAAGAAGTTATCAAAAGATGGCTTTCTTATGGGTAAGTATGTAAGAATATTATGCATCCTGATTGTTGTAATTATGTTGTTTGTGTTGTCGGTAGGGTGTGTAAAAGTTAAAACAGAGGGAGAAAAAACAGAATCTAAAGTGACGACTGAATCAACTGAGACCAAATCTGAACCGGAACCTTTAAAACCTGTCAAATTGTTATGGTATGTAAGAGCACAAACTCCAAACAATGAGAAAAACGTATTGGAAGCTGCAAACAAAATTATTGGAGAAAAAATTAATGCTACACTGGATTTACAATTTATTAATTCTGGCGATTTTAATGAAAAGATGAGAATGATAATGAGTGCTCAGGAAGAATATGACCTTGCTTATACAGCAAACTGGGCTAACACATTCTCAAATAACGTATCTAATGGTGCTTATATTGAACTGGATGACCTTTTAAAAGAAAGAAAAGCTCTGTATAATATAATTCCTGAAAAAATATGGGAAGCTTTAAAGGTTAATGGTAAAACATATGGAGTACCAAACTACCAAATAATGTATAACGAAACTGGATTTTGGTTTAAAAAGGATTTGATTGACAAATATAACATTGACCTTAGTAAGGTTAAGAAAATGGAAGATCTTACTCCCATTTATCAAACTATAAAAGATAATGAGCCTGATGTAATACCTTTGAGGGCTGGCAATGCAAGCACTGTGTTTATGGGTGACTATCATCCTGAAATTGACAATCTGTTAGCAGTTAATCCTAAAACTTGGGAAGTTTATGATATGAAACCTACGCTAATGGATCGTTATAAGTTAATGAGAGAATGGTATCAAAAAGGCTTTTTCCCAAGTGATGTAGCAACTCTGAAAGATGAAAGGCCATTAATACTAGAAGGAAAAATATTTAGCAGGATTGTCAGAATAAAACCAGGTGTAGAAGGGGAACTACAAGCATCATATGGATATGATTTTGTTACTATATCCGCATCAGATAAAGTTCTTAATTATTCAGGTGCAGCTTCAGCCCTTACAGGAATTAGCACAACATCAAAGAATCCTGAGAGAGCTATGATGCTCCTTGAACTTACCAACACTGATAAAGAGCTTCTAAACCTTCTAACATATGGTATTGAAGGTCAGGATTATGTAAAAATAGGAACTGACAAAATAGAGAAAAAGCCCGATTCATATACATTCTATGCATGGCAATTGGGTAATCAATTTATTGCTTATACATTAAAGGGACAAGATGATAGTGTTTGGGAAGAGACTAGGAAATGTAATGAACAGTCAATAATTGATCCTCTTTTTGGCTTTACATTTGACCGTACACCTGTTGAAAATGAAGTTGCACAACTGAAAGCTATTAGAACAAATTTCGATGATATTATGAATAATGGTTTGACTGATCCAGAAGAAGCTATGGCTGACAGGACTCAACAAATGAAGGCTGCCGGTATAGATAAGGTTATTGCAGAAATGAAGAAACAGGTAGATGCATGGAGACAAAGTAAGTAAACATAAATACTACCAAAGGCATAGTTTACAAGAAAAGTACCAATAACAGGTGCTTTTCTTGTAAACTACTTTATTGCAGTATAGCTTGGTGTAGTGATGATTTTTATTGCAGTTAATCGCTATATTATATGCCTCGGGCGGAATTTATGCGTTTGTTGTTGCAAAAAATGCACATGCACAATTATATCATGCAATTTCTTCGAAATTCATGATATAATAGCAAAAGAATGATGGTAAAAGGGGAATAGTATGAAAAGTATACAGAAGAAACTCCTAATATACATATCATTAGTATCAGTATTCCCCATTATTATTTTGGGAACGGTTTCCTATTATGTTTCTTCAAACGCTCTGGAAAAGAAAATAAATGAGAGTTCAATGTCCAGATTGCATCAAATAGTAAAGAACCTGGAAAATAAGAATACAAAAGTAGAGAATTTTTTAAATATGCTTTCTGCAAGCAGTGAAATTGGAAATATATTACGGAACTATGATCAAAACACAAAACCAGTTGACTATTATTTAGCTGCAAATAAGTTCAGACAAACATTTTTATCTTTTTTTTATAATGATAAGAGTATTGATTCAGGATTTATTCTTTCAAATAAAGGTTTTACCTACGAATATAACTGCTATATTGAAAAAAACAAATCTTTAAAACTATTAGATTGGTATGATAAAACAACTGAAAATAAAGTAGATAACACATGGGTAAGTTATATTGAAAAGCCCAATGATATTATTAAATCATTTACAAAAGCCGATGATATTATACTCGTAGGGACTAATGTAAGGGATATTAACTATGCTTCCGACTTATCGGTATTGGGAATTGCATGTATATTCCTAAACAAGTCGTTTTTCTCAAGTATTTATGAGGGAGTCGATGAACTGCCTGATACAAACACAGTCATAATTGATGATAAAGGAAATATAGTTATAACAAGTGATAAGGCTGCATTTTATTCTCAACTTGATAATATATCAGGGTATTCTTTTGCAAAAACAGTGTTGGAAAATAATAAAGGGTTATTTAGGTGTCAGGTAAATAAATCAGATTTAGTTGTAAGTTATATGACACTAAATACAAATGGATGGAAGGTATTGCAAGTTACTCCTTACAGTTATTATATACGTGAAATAACCTCCATAGGGTGGATATCCATATTACTGGCTGCTATTTGCCTTTGTATAATATATTTACTGGCATTTTTCGTTTCAAAATCCATATCACGTCCTCTTTTGAATATTGTTAAAATGATGGATAAAGTAACAAATGGGGATTTCCAAGTGACTGTGCCGGTAACTAGGAATGATGAAATAGGGATTATTTGTGCAGGGTTTAACAATATGGTTAAGTCAATAGGAGAACTTTTCTCTGCTTTAAAGGAAGAAGAAAGGGAAAAAAGGAAGGCTGAGATCATGAAACTGCAATACCAGATTAACCCCCACTTTTTATATAATACTTTAGCTTCTATACGTTTAATGGCATCGCTTATAAAAGCTGATGAGATTGCAAGGATTATCAAAATATTAAGTAGATTGTTAAGAAATACAATAAGTAAAGCTGACCAACTTACAACTATCTATGAGGAATTTGCGAATGCTATGGACTATATCGAAATTCAGCAAATTAGATATGACAATAAGATATTTGTAGAAAAGGATATAGAAAAAGAAATACTACCTTTAAAAATAAAAGGGATGCTGTTACAGCCTATACTGGAGAATTCAATAATGCATGGATTAGCTGAAAAGCTGAATAACGGCAGTAAAGCTGCTTATTTGAAAATATCGGGGTACAAGAAACAAAACAATATTTATTTTGAGGTTTTTGACAATGGAAAGGGTATGACTCCTGAACAAATTAAGAATGTATTTGAAAAGAATGATTCATTAGAAGGTCAGATTGGAGTTAAAAACATTCATAATAGAATAAGGCTTCTTTATGGGGATGAATATGGAGCAAGCATAGAAAGCGTTCGAGGTGAATGGACCAAGGTTGTTTTAAGCTTACCTTATGAAAATGAGGAGGTAGATAAATATGTTTAGTATATTAATAGTAGACGATGAAACCTTAATAAGGAAGGCTTTAAAAACATTAATTAACTGGGAACAGTTAGGTTTTAAGCTTATTGCTGATGTATATAATGGAATTGAAGCTTTAAAGATTATTGATTCCTGCCATGTGGATATTGTCCTTACAGACTTGAAAATGCCTGAAATGGATGGACTTGAGCTAATGAGGAACGTAATAAAAAAATATCCTCATATAAAGTTTATTGCTTTAAGTGCTTATGATGAATTCCACATGGTAAGTGAAGCGTTTAAACTGGGTGCAAAGGAATATTTTCTAAAAAGCGAAATGGAAGAAGATGATATTGTTAAGGCAATTCAAAACATTAAAACAGAAATAGAGAGAGATAAGCTGGAGGAATTACATAAAAAGAAAATACGGGATGAAATGAAATCCAGTGGAAATGCATTAAAACAGGAAATATTGCTTGATATTGTTATGAGGAACAGGATAGCCACAGACAGAGAGCTGAAGTTACTTAATGATAGATATCTTCCTGCTTTCAATCCAGAAAATATGCGAGTGATGCATATAAATATAGGTAAGTATTTAAAATTAGAAGATAAAATTGAAGTATACAATTATGAGAATATAAAAAATAATATATATAATGCTATAAAACAAAAAATAGAAGAGTACACAAACGTGGAAATCCTTTATAGATACCCTGATGAAATTATTCTGATCTGTTCTTTTTCTAATTTAGTTAGTAAGCGGCAGTTGATTAATGAATTTCTTGGTTTTTTTTCAGATATAAATAACTATATATATAAAAAATACAATTTGAAAATAACTGCTGGGTTGAGTGGGTACGGTAGAGGGTATAATTCCTTGAATAGCCTGTATATACAAGCTTTAACAGCGAGTGAACACAGTTTTATATTTGGAAAGGGTAAACTTTTAATTTATTCAAATCTACCTATAAATAATAAGTCTGTTAATATAGAAAAACACCAAAAGCCTATGGCTTTTAGAGATCTTTTAAAAACAATGGATGCAGATAGAATATCCAGAGGGTATGTAATGTTCGTGCAAAAGCCTGAAGATGCAAGTTGTAAGAATATTATAGATATTAAAATAATGTTCCAGCAGTATTACTTTATAGTAATGGAATTTACCCACCATGTTAATATAATTGATAATATAAATGAATTGGCGGAGGAATATGAAAAGTATTTAAGGGATATGGGAGATTTGCTTGAATTGAATAACTGGTTGAAACGGTTAATGCAAAAGATTGCTGAAACATTAGAAAATACAAGCAACCTGATATTGAGTTTAAAGAAATATATACATCAAAATTATTCACAGAATATAGTCTTATCAGATGTTGCAGAAAAATATAGTATAAGCACCTGTTATCTCAGTCGGGTATTTGCAGAAGAAGTAGGCTGTAATTTTGCACAGTATCTTTCAAAGGTACGTATAGAAGCTGCTATTGATTTATTAATAAACACTAATTTAAAGATATATGAAATAGCTGAACGTGTTGGTTATTCCAATTCTGAGCATTTCAGCAGAAGTTTCAAAAAAATAATTGGTAAAAGTCCAAAGACTTATTCAAGATAAGGCATGAAAGGTATAGAAAGTTATGATATGACAATATGGAACAAATATAATCTACAGTCATGCTATATAATTTACGATTTGAAAAAGCTAATGAAGAATTACAAATCGTAAGTTATATCAAGGTAACAGAAGCAGGTTTTAAATGTTTTGAAAACCTGTTCTATATAAGGAGGAATAATTTTGAACAGGAATGTATTTTCACGGTATATGGCTTTATTTGCAACTACAATAGCGATTTTAATTTTCTATTCATCCTTTAAGCTTATTGAAAAGGGTAAAGCTCATAGCTCATATATAATACAAAACAATGAAGAAATAACACAAAATAACAATAATAAAAACATAGGTATTGAGGAAAAGCAAAGAGAATATAAAATATCATGGGCTTCGTGGACACCAATAAAATTTAAGGAGAATAATAGTTGGGGTGAGAAATGCATAGAAGAATACTTTCCTGATGTTGATATTCAATTCATTCATTTTGATAAAAGTACTTGGGAAATCCAGTTGAGTGCTTTAATTGCAAGTGGCACATATCCTGATGCTATAAGGTTAAAGGATAGGACTATGATATATACATATGTAAGACAAGGAGTTTTGGCAAAAGCACCTTATTCTGTAGTAAAGGAAAATGCTGGAAGGTATATTGAAGCTATGGAAGAAACAGGAGTTGATCATTGGCTTACAACTTTAATAAATGGTACTAATTACGGTATACCTGTCTTAAATGTGAGAAGTGGTTCGGATTATTGCAATGTGTGGAGAAGTGACTGGCTAGAAAGCACATCAATATATAAAATACCAGATACATTAGAAGAATATGAGGAAGCTTTTAGGAAATTCACCCTGGAAGATCCGGACGAAAATGGTATAGATGACACTTTTGCATATGCTCCAATAGGTACGGAAAAAGATATCCAATATCAGTTCAATACTATATTTGCTGCACATGGAGTTTTCCCATTCACATGGATGGTAATGGAAGATGGCACTTATAAATATGGTTTGGTAATGGAAGAGGCAAGGGAGGCCATGAGGAGATTGAACTCATGGTATAAGAATGGTTATATTGATCCGGATTTTATGAAAAATGATGCTGAAATAGCTAAGGCTAAGCTGCTTAATGGTAAAAGTGGTTTTAGAGAATGGAGGGGTATATGGGAATGGAGACCCCCAAGAGATGGTGGCAATGCAGGATATGAATATGCAGAAGCATTAAAACTTAATCCTAATTGTGAGTTTAAAATGGGATACCCACCAGAAGGTTCTAGTGGAAAAAGGGGGCTGTATGATTGGGGTAATGTTACCGGAGCAGTTTGTTTTGGAAAGCATCTAGATAATGAACTCCAAAAAATGGGCAAAATAATACAAATTTTAGAATTATTTGCCACAAATGAAGAAGCTGCTATAAAGCTGGAATATGGAATAGAGGGAGAACATTACATATATGATTCAGTAACGGGAAGCAAGAACAGACTACCTCCATACGACAGTGGAAATGAAGGGTGGACTTTATTAAGTCCCAATGGACTATTCGGTTGGTCACGTATAAGAGAAGTATCAGATGCTTTACAAGATAATTATATTGTAGAGGATTTTGGTTGGAATTCAAAAAATACGTTGTTAGCAGGTATCAATTATATTCCTTATGTAAATCAATTTGTTGATTTGGAGATGTTAAAGTATCAGATACAAGCAAGGGAAATAGCTGATATATGGGAACTCGAATTTATTACCGGGAGTAAGAGTCTAGATGATGATTGGTATGAATTTATAAAAGCCTGGAAAGAGTCTGGTGGTGAGATTGTTACGCAGCAGGTTAATATGATGGCTAGGAAAGCGATAGAAGAAAATCTGCAGAATATAGAAAGCAGCATTAATGCGATAACGAAATAAGACTTAGATCAATTAGCATAATCAGGGTGGAAAAATTAATGATAAATAAAGCAGAAAATGAAAATATATAACATTATGATTTTGAGTTGGCGGAAAATGGCTACTATGGGCTTCTAAGTTATTAAGGACAAAAGAATACAGAAAATATTAACTTACATCATGTTTGTTATTAAATGATGTTGCTACACTTAGCATATCTATTTATCTTATATTATTTAGTACAAAAGAACGCATAAAATATCAACTTATATCATGTTTATTATAAAAAGATGGTGCTACACTTAACATATCTAATTGTCTCATATTTATAAGAGAAATATCGCTATTATTTTAAAACTCTTTAATTAA
>DAOSDD010000032.1:0-24621 GCA_035362115.1 Clostridiales bacterium
AGAGATGCTTTTACAGGGTATTCCTTTCCATGGGATTTTATAGTCCTCTGAGCTATATCAATTATATTATTTAAATTACTGTTAATTATTGATTTTGTCTGTATTATGTCTTTGGTCTCATTAAATTTTACTCCCATATATTCAATGATTGCATCCCTTACTTCCAGCTTTAAAGCCTGATCTTCCACAGAATCACTATCCGCAACTACATGGAGTCTGATAAGGTTTTCAGCCAACCCCTGGGAAACACTGTTAGAGTAAAACATCGAAAATATAAGGACAGTTAAAACAGCAGCTGCAATTATATACAAACCTAGTCCATTAAATCTTTTTTTTATTATAAAAGATTTATTCATATTCATAAAAAATCCCCCTGCATTTCATCTTATTTCATTAATAAGTATTGCCAGGGGGAAAATTTTTTATACTGTAATTCTAATTATTATGAAAACCGCCAATTTAAATCTTCGTATTTCTTCTGTCATATGCAACTTTAATAAAATCTCTGAATAAGGGGTGAGGCCTGTTGGGTCTCGACCTGAATTCCGGATGGAATTGCACTCCTATAAACCAGGGATGGTCGGGCAATTCGATTATTTCAACCAATCTCTCACTAGGTGACAAACCTGATAGGATCATACCTTTTTCAGTCAGCCTGGACTTAAATTCATTGTTAAATTCAAATCTATGCCTGTGTCTTTCATAAATCAGGTCTTCACAAAAAATATCATGTACCTTGCTCCCGGATTTTAATTTGCAGGGATACAATCCCAATCTCATTGTACCACCTTTTTCATCAATATCTTTTTGTTCCGGCATAAGGTCAATAACCGGATATTTTGTGTTGAAATTAAACTCCGAGCTATGTGCATCTTTCATCCCGCATACATTTCTTGCATACTCTACAACTGCCATTTGCATTCCCAGGCATATTCCAAGATATGGTACCTTATTTTCTCTGGCATATTTTGCAGCTCTTATTTTACCGTCGATTCCTCTATCTCCAAAGCCACCTGGTACAAGTATTCCATCAGCTTGTCCCAAAATATCATCCACATTCTCATCACAGAGTTCCTCAGAATTAACCCAATCTACAATTACCTCAGCATCATTTGCAATTCCACCATGCTTTAAAGCTTCGACAACACTTAAATATGCATCGTGTAATTCCACATACTTGCCTACCAATGCAATATTCACCTTTTTAGTCTGGTTTTTTTGTTTTAAAACCATTTCTTCCCATTCTGTCAGATCAGGTTCTTTGCATTGAAGATTTAAGCGTTTGCATACAATGTTTCCTAATCCCTCTTTTTCAAGCATAAGGGGCACATCATACAATACTTCGGCATCCATATTTTGTATTACTCCGTCTTCCGGAAGATTACAGAAAAGAGCTATTTTATCCTTCATATCCTTTGTCAAATATTTCTCTGTCCGACATACAATTACATCAGGTTGAATTCCTATACTCCTCAATTCCTTAACGCTATGTTGTGTAGGTTTAGTCTTTAACTCACCAGACTTGCCAAGATATGGAACAAGAGTTACGTGAATATACATAACATTCTCTCTTCCCTCATTTATAGCAAATTGCCTTATAGCCTCAAGGAAAGGTAAACTTTCTATATCCCCTACAGTACCGCCTATTTCTGTTATTACCACATCGGTACTATTGGCTCTTGCTACTCTGTATATTCTGTCCTTAATTTCATTAGTTATATGGGGAATTACCTGTACAGTTCCCCCTAGGAACTCTCCTTTTCTTTCTTTGCTTATAACAGAAAGATAAATTTTCCCTGTTGTAATATTACTGTTTTTATTTAAATTTTCATCGATAAATCTTTCATAGTGCCCTAAATCCAGATCAGTTTCCGCTCCATCATCAGTTACAAATACCTCGCCATGCTGATATGGGCTCATAGTACCCGGGTCAACATTAATATAGGGGTCGAACTTCTGGATAGTTACATGCAATCCCCTTGCTTTTAGAAGTCTTCCCAAGGAAGCTGCGGTAATCCCCTTTCCTAATCCCGAAACAACACCGCCTGTTACAAATATATATTTCACAGCCATTTATTTACCCTCCAAAATCTTTTGCATTAGTGTCCCATAACTAATATATTTTATATTTACAGTTTTTAAGTGTCAATTCGAGCAGTTCCATATTATATGGTTTATACTTAAAGATTACCGCCTAGCTCTTTGTTTTAAATAATAATGCAATTTTACTAAGGGTGCATCGGGCGCATCGAAAATTTTTGAAGAAATATGCACCCATTTACTGTTTCAATATTTCTATAGCTTTGGAATATTGCTTGTCAGAAGTATTATATATCCTTTCAAGCTCAGTATTTAATGCTTTCTGCGTTGTAAAATCCAGTACACCACCGGGATACAACCCTTTATCAGTGCGGAATTTAGATATTGCATCATAAGTTTTCTTATCGAGGCGGTTGTCAGGAGTGTCAACATCATACCCTAATATTCGGAGAATTTTTTCAGCATTATAAACATCAATACCTTCATCGCCAAGAGCAGGCTTCCAGGTTATTGTCAACTTATGTATATTTTTTAAGTAAACGCCTTCAACTGTGGGGGTGTCTTCTACCTGCACATCAGGGGTTATTCCTTTTCCATCAATCATTCTGCCGTCAGGTGTAACATATACACCGGTAGTTATTTTTGTCCACCCCAATATTTCATCTGTTAGAAGGTTTATGTTATATTTTGTAATCAGCTCATATGCACCTATAAACTTGTCACCAGTTCTTTCAGAATACTTTTTATATGCTTCAGGAGTAAGCACAGGCAACATACTTTGTACCTTTGCCTTACCAAATGTTTTGGTACCTACAATAACTCCCGCTTTAGTATCCTGTATTGCTCCCGCCACTATTTCAGAAGCACTTGCACTCATACTATTTACAAGAACAGCAAGGCGGTATTTGGATTTTGGCAGATATGAGTAATACTCCTGGTCCTTGGTCTGCTCAGATTTGAAAATCAGTTTAGTTATCAGGCCTTTTGGTACAAACTTTCCCGCCAAAGCAACGCCTTGGTCTACAAGCCCACCAGGATTATCCCTCAGGTCGAGAATTATTTTATTAATACCCATGTCGTCAATTTCTTTTAATGCCTGGTTAAGGTACTCTTCAGTATTTGCGTTAAACATCTCAAGTTTTATATATCCAATATCATCTTTAATTTCATAGGTGATAGGATTTATCTTAATTTTTTCACGTCCTACATCAATGTTAATAATTTCCACGCTTTTATCTCTTATTATCCCAAGGGTAACCTTCGTCCCTGCTTCACCCTTTATAAGAGCTGCCACTTCTTCTGTAGAAGCCCCTATAATGCTTTTCCCATTAACAGCAACTATTTTGTCTCCCTGAAGCATACCGGCTTTTTCTGCAGGTGATCCGGAAAATACTTTTGATATCACAATAGTATCGGCTATTTTCTCCATTGACACTCCAATGCCTTCATATGAACCATCTACATCACCGAAAAACCTTTCTGCTTCATCCCGGTTAAAAAATCCAGTATAGGGGTCCATAGTTCCAAACATACCTTTTAGGGCACCTTCCAATAATTGCTCACTATCTACATCACCAATGTACTTTTCTTTAATCATTTCTACAACACTATTTAGGTAGTCAGAAGGGAACCCTTCATTCTCCGAGGCCAAAACATATTTCATACTGGCAGGGTATGTAAGTATCAGGCAAATTATAATAATCATGATTATAATTCTTTTAATTTCCAGGTACGGATTTCTAATGTAAAACCTCTCTTTGTCCACTCAAAATCTCCTCTTTTCCTTATTCATAAATATTTTCAAGGTATGCCCATATCCGGGATTTTATTTTACATGTAAATTTCCGGTAGGTATTGTATTATTATCTTAGCAATCATACATATATATTCTTATTATATATTAAATTAAGTGAAAGAGTAGATGCATTTTAGAATATTCATGTTTTGTTTTCATTTTGCAAAAACATGCTTGCCTATTCTGGTAATTATTGGTCTCGACCATATCCAGCTGCTGGTAGCAGTAGCTGGGTTCCAATAATATATACACCCATAAGTAGGATCCCACCCGTTAAGTGCATCCTGTGCCGCCTTATATGAGCTGCTATCAGGTTCAATATTAATTTGTCCATCTGCGACTGCATCAAAGGCACCTGGCTGGTATATTACACCAGCAATTGTGCTTGGGAAACGGCTATCTCTTACTCGGTTTAAAATAACTGCACCAACAGCAACTTTTCCGGTATAGGGCTCACCCCTGGCTTCACCATGTATAATTCTGGCGAGAATATTAGTATCTTTATTGCTTGAATATGCCGGCGCCTCACCTGTAGGAAGGCCTAAAGCAGCAAGAGTTTGGGAACCTGCTATCCCATCTACCGCCAACCCGTTTTTTGACTGAAAATCTCTTACAGCCTGGTATGTCAGTGAACCGTAAATCCCATCAATATCCCCTTTATAATAACCCCACTGTTTAAGCTTTGTCTGGATATTAATAACTTCCTGTCCGCTCGAGCCGTAATATGAAAGTGTTTCCCGGCTTTTCCCGGGTATATCCCCTGAACTGCTTCCGGAGATACTCCCTGAGATATTCCTTGAAATGGTATAATATAAATTATATAAATAATTTTTGTAATAAAATGTAACTCCTGTTACTATTGCCAATATCAAAACAGCTGGTATAATATGCTTTCTATATTTACTCAATTTTCTCATAAATAAAGTTCCACTCCTTTTACGTATAATACAAATTACTTCATGAGATATTTTCTGCTAATTAGCTCAAAATATTCGAGTAATTTGCTGATACATTTTTAGGAAAGTGGATATATGCCTCAGAGAACAGATGTTAGAAATACCTGTTCTCTGTTCTATTCTGCATACTATACTTCCAAAGCTACATTCTTTCTGGAGTATTGATTTTCAACAAATCAAGTACATTTTTAATGACTATTCTTACACATTCAACTAAAACAAGCCTTGCCTTCATAAGTTCGTCCTCTTCGCCTTTTACTCTGCAGGCATTATAGAAACTGTGGAAACTTGAAGCCGTGTCAATCACATATCTGGTTAACCGGCTTGGCTCAAGCGTCTGAGCAGATACCTTTATTTCTTCGGGATATTCCACAAGTTTTTTTATAAGATCAATCTCTTCCTGCTCTTTAAGAAGGGCCAAATCTACCTGGTCAACATCAGGAACATTTACACCTTCACTTTCTAAGAGCCTTAACATGCTACATATTCTTGCATATGCATATTGGACATAATATACGGGATTTTCATTTGATTGGCTGACTGCAAGATCCAAATCAAAATCCAGGTGACTGCCTGAAGCTTTCATATTAAAAAAGAACCTGGCTGCATCTTTTCCAACCTCTTCCAGGAGATCCGCAAGTGAAATTGCCTTACCTGTACGTTTTGACATTCTTGCTATCTCACCGTTTCTATATAGACGTACTAATTGGAATATTACCACATCCAGCTTGTCCGAATCAATTCCAAATGCTTTGACAGATGCCTTCATTCTACCCACGTGTCCATGATGATCTGCTCCCCACAGATTAATAACTCTATCAAAACCCCGCTTTAAAAATTTGCTGCGGTGATAAGCTATATCTGAAGCAAAGTATGTAGGGAAACCATTATTTCTGACGAGGACTTCGTCCTTCTCAGCTCCTAATTGAGATACTTTAAGCCATACGGCTCCATCTCTTTCTTCAGTCAAACCCTTTTGCTTTAAAATATTAAGGGTCTCATCCAATTCCCCACTTTCATACAGAGACTTTTCGGGAAACCATACATCATATTTAATACCGTAGTTTTCCAGTACTTTCTTTATGTTTTCAATATTTTTATTCAGCGCATATTCTATAAGCTTCCCGCGTCTTTCAGCGCATTCCGCCTCAAGGAGCCCAGATCCATAATTCTCAATATAGTTGCGGGCATGTTCAGTTATGTCCTCTCCATGGTAACCATCCTCAGGAAACTCAATAGCATCCTCACCGTTAAGAAGCTGAATATATCTTGCTTCAAGTGATATACCAAACTTTTCTATCTGATTACCCGCATCATTAATATAGAATTCTCTGGTTACATCATATCCTGCCGCTTCAAGGACACTGGCTATACAATCTCCAAGAGCTCCTCCCCGTGCATTTCCCATATGCAAAGGACCTGTAGGGTTGGCACTTACAAACTCTACCATTACCTTCTGTCCTTTTCCAATGTCGTTTCTTCCATAATTGTTCTTTTCTTTTTGTATAACTTTCAGCGTGTAATAAAGCCATTGATTATTCAGGTAAAAATTAATAAATCCCGGACCGGCCTTTTCAACCTTCTCAATATAGGTCCCATTTAATTCCATGTTTTCAATAATAATCGATGCTGCCTTTGCCGGCGGCATTCTTAACAGTTTTGTAATCTGCATGGCAATATTGGTAGAAAAATCGCCATGGTTCTTTTCCCTTGGAATTTCAATAAGTACTTCCGGGAAGTCCACCTCAGGTATATCACCTTTCGCAACTGCCTTCAATATGGCCTGTTCCACAGTATTCCTAACTATTTGTCTCATGTTTTCCATAACATTTATCATTTGAGCACCCTGCCTCTCTTATTGACATACAAAAGTCATTGTATCCCATTTTATTATTATCTATATCAATCTGATAATCAATAGATATTTCACCACCACTGTCATCTATTTTAACATTCACACTATTGGCAAACACTCCAATTGTAAAAGCGCCATGAGTTGTATCATAATATGAAATATGTTTTTGCCCTTTCTGAAATATAAACTGGGAATTAACAGCACCTGCTCTTTCAAGAGTTACAACATCATCGGCTACTTTTATAGTAGTGGTTGTCCCTTCCATGCCTGTTACTTCGCTTTCATCATATGTTACATAATATATATTATCTTCTTTATAATATCTGCCTTCGGTTACAAGCTCCATAGAATCAGATATTCCCTGTTCTGAATTCTGATTGCCTTTTACCGAAATAATTACATTTTTGTCCATACAAACCTCCTTTTTCTTTTGTTATCTAAGCTGTAAAAGAATCAATATTTTTCTATGTCAATTCTTTCAGCGGAATTTATCTCCATGCTTAAAATTGCACTGCACAAGGGTTCAAACTTTTCAACACTATCGCTTGTGTAATATCTATATACAGGTTTTATTTTCCCATCTCTTTCAATGCATGTTTTTTCTATAATACTTTTTACGACTCTTGCAACTTCTAATGCAGAACTTACAAGACTTACCTCATTTCCTACTACTCTCTGTATAACTTTTTGCAAAAGAGGATAATGTGTGCATCCCAATACCAGGGTATCAATCTCTTTTTGCTTTAGAGCGCTTAAATATTCCGCAGCAATTTGGAGTGTAATATCATTCTCCCACCATTCAGGCCCTTCTTCAGCTAAAGGTACAAAAAGGGGACAGGCTTTGGAAAATACTTTTATGGAATTATCCAGTCTGTTTATGGCTTTTTCGTAAGCACCGCTGTTTATAGTAGCTGTAGTTCCAATAACGCCGATTCTTTTGTTTTTTGTGTATTTTACGCCTGTTGCCGCGCCAGGTTCGATTACCTCAATAACAGGAATATGGAAACTGCTTTTAACCATATCAAGACTTAAAGCACTGGCAGTATTGCACGCAATTACAATCATCTTAATATCCTGATTTAATAAAAATCTCATACCCTGTAAAGTATACTTTATAACTGTCTCTTTTGATTTTGTTCCATAAGGAACCCTTCCATTATCACCAAAATATACAATGCTCTCTCCCGGCACTAGATTCATTATTTCCTTCAAAACAGTCAGTCCTCCTAGGCCGGAGTCAAACACACCTATAGACCTATTATCCATTTTTTCCCCCTTTATTCCGTTTTTTCATTATATCTTTCAATTGACAGTTCTATAAGCTTGTTAAGGAGTTCTCCATATGGCAGTCCGGATGCTTCCCAGAGTTTGGGGTACATACTTATTTTTGTAAAACCAGGCATTGTATTTATCTCATTTATATATATCTCTCCTGTTTCCTTGTGTACAAAAAAGTCTACCCTTGCAAGACCTGCACAGTCCAATGCTTTAAATGCCTTTACAGCATATTCTCTTATTTTTTCAATAGAACTTTCCGGAAGCCTGGCTGGAATTATAATTTCCGAAGTACTTTCGCTGCTATATTTAGCTTCGTAATCATAAAATTCCTTATCAGGTATAACCTCGCCTACTGTTGATGCAACAGGATTATCATTTCCTAAAACCGAGCATTCTATTTCCCTGCCATTTATGTATTCTTCAACCAATATTCTCCTATCATACATTCCTGCTAAAGAAATAGCATCAATTAATTCTCTTCTGTTCCGTACTTTGCTCACTCCTACCGAAGAACCTGAGTTGCAGGGTTTAACAAAGCATGGATATTCCAATATATTTTCAACTTCGCTTATTATTTTATCTGTATCTATCTGAAACTGTCTTTTGTTAAAAGCAATATATTTACCCTGAGGTATTCCTTCTTTATCAAATACTATTTTAGCAAAGGCCTTATCCATACAGAGAGCAGAACCAAGCACTTCACAGCCTACATATGGCATTCCCGCAAGTTCAAAAAGCCCCTGAATAGTTCCATCTTCACCATTAAGTCCATGAAGAACGGGAAATACCACATCAACCTTTTTTATGTCATTCTCAGCACCTGATGCAATTAAAATATTCCTGGCAGAATTGCTATAATCAACAGTCCCACCTGATACTGAACCTGATACTGAACCTAATTCTATTTTCTCCGGCCTCAGCCTCTGTGATTCCGCAATTGCCTGCCATTCTCCTGTTCCGATTTTCTCTGCAGGCCCGCTATATGTGAGCCATTTGCCTTCTTTTGTTATACCAATCATAACTATATCATATTTACTCTTATCCAGGTTTTCGATAACTGACTGTGCAGAAAATCTGGAAACCTCATGTTCTGTTGACTGGCCTCCAAATATTACCGCAACTCTTTTTTTATGATTCATATTAAGTAACACTCCCCCCTGCAAAAAATTCACATCTAGTTCTTTAAACACACATTTATTTTTTTGATATTTACTACTTTGTTATGTTGCCAATTAACATAGTAGTATTATTTTATCAGTAGCATTTATTTTATTATACAAATTTATTTTATCAGTAATATTTATTTTTGCCAGTAGTAATTTTTACTACTTTTTAATATATATTTCACATTCTACTATTTATGAATTGTTGTATCAAGTTTTTTTTGCATATATATAGCCATATAGCCTTCAAAATTTGCCCCATATCTAATATCATGATATAATCATATAATCTACCAAATTTACCGATAAAATATTTGGAGGTGTACATAAAATGCCGTTCTATGATTTAAAATGCAAAAAATGTGGTGAAGAGTTTAATAAAATGGCCAAAATAAGTGAAAGAGAGCAAAACCTTATTACATGCCCGAAATGTGGCAGTAATAAATTGGATCCCATATTTACAAATGTTAACTATGTAGTTTCAAGTAAGAAAGAAGGCCCTTCCTGCCCAAATATTGATCGGTGCGGAGGGTGCTGCGGCTTGAATTAAATTGGATTTTTTAAGGGAACAAGTGCCGTGATTTTTTAGCATCTGTTCCCTAGATTTATTTATTCTAAAATTTCTTCTTCTATTTCTCCTGATGTTTCCTTATCTTCTCCATCTAAGGCTTCATCTGCTGTTTTTTTACTTTTTACAGGAGGTTCTTTGCTATTTAAAGAAGGGCTTCCGGGGAAAGGGGCATCAAATTTAAAGTTGCCTTTGAACTTATCTCTGGTCTTACCTTCAATTGTAAATTTTATCTTTTCTATATTCTTCACCTGGGTTAGGGAATTTACAATTGAATAAATTGTCATTTTTTCAGCATCTTTTCCCCCAGGATGGTTATCTATAAATTCTTTTGTCAGGTCTACAGTTGCTACTTTCCCTTCAACAGTGACCGGGGAACGCAGCTCCGTACCTTCAGGTATTGTAGCTTTTAATCCGGTACCTTCACCGGGCCCTTTAATTAATTGCCTTACAATTTCAGATGCAAGGTCTCCAGGATTTTTACCATCTCCTTCAAGTTTAATATACCTGATTTCTGTCATTAGTTTTGAATTGTCTTCATTTGTAAAGTAAAGTCTTACAGGTATTTTTTCGGAAATTCTGGCTGCTTCTATTTCATCCATATATACAAAACTCACAGGATGAATTTCATCAATATCGTTTTTCTGAAATCCAAGCTTTTGCAGGACACTACACCCGCTAATTAGTGCTACTACCAACACAAGCATAGTGGTTATACTTATAATTTTTACATAAAATACTTTACGCATTGCCCGGCACCTCACATTATTGTTCTTATAAGATATCTTTATGCCAGGTACATTTTTAGTATTCTTTAAATTTTAAATATTTTATTGAAAAGTAAGTTTCACTGATTCAATTTACTTTATTTGCCTATTAATATCAAAATTGACGGCTGGTTTATATTGCGCTGATTCACATTGCCTTGGTATATTTATCTGCAAAGGAACTTGCACAATAACTATCCGGCTTTATCTTGGGCACAAAGCTCAAGCCCTTTACCATGCCGGTCATCTCACTAATCAGGGCTTTTGTAGGGCCTTTAGTCCCAATATCAATATGAAATTCGAAAGAAACACCTCTTGATTTATCACCAGACTTGACGGTATTAATAATATTCTGTATTTTGTCATCATCAAACAAATAAGCCAGTTGCAGACTTGCGCATGTTTCCAGATATATTTTTTCTCGTAAACTTTTTATTGGCCTTGGTATTTGAGCTTTATGAAGAAATCCAATTGCACCTCTACCTACACGGTGGACAAGAATGCAGGACACAAAAACAGTCCCCGTTCCCGATTGTGAGTCGGTTCCTATAGATATTTTATATGAACATTCCGTATCAGACCTGATGAAATTAAGTATTTCATCATAAACATCACTAATGGTCATGTTATCTTTCCGAATACTCCGAAAAACTGTGTTTTCGTCAAACTCAAGAGCGTTCCCCAATATCATATTTCTTCCTCCGTTGTTAAGCTATACACCACTGCCTTTTCTGAATTTATATAATTAAAATTGTAACACATACATTTTAAAAAAGCAATAATCCAAATTTTTACTATCCTAATACTACTTTGTTATGTTGCCAATGGAAAGCGCATTTCTGGAGGGTAATTTTTTCTGACATTTCATGAATTCACTTGAAGGAAGGGTCGCAAGGACTTCTGTAGAAACATTTCTCCGTGTGACATCTTCCTTATGCTATCAAAAATTATCCTGGGAGATATTGCTGTCCAAATTGGCATAGTAATGCTAATAAAAAAAGAACACAATAATGATTGAAGTAATGCCCCAAAGTATAATATTGATTATTAAAGGCAGGTCTTTTAGCAGGACAATTTCCGGGCTGCCGCCATCATTCCCGGAAGATACCAAATATTGATATCTGAATATGCCATACAGTACAAAAGGAATAGTTAACATCATGTAATGGGATTTACCAGAAGTAAAAGTATATAGGGAGTATGACATTATTGTTGCTGAGGAAACTACCGTCAACATTTGATCTATCAGTTCAGGAGTATACTGTTCCAAATTTTTCCTATGATTTGCAGCATCTTCAGATAATAGAATAAGCTCATTTTTACGCTTATTCAGAGCTAAAAATAATGCAAGAAAAGTTGTGCACATAATAAGCCATGGAGATATTTCTACTCTTATTATGGCCGTTCCTGCCAGTGTACGCAAAACAAACCCTACAGATATTATGACCACATCAAGAATTACAATATTCTTTAAAATAATTGAATAAAATAATATAAGCAAGAAATAAGTAAATATAATAATAAAAAACAGAAAATCCAATTTGTAAGATGCAAAAATAACTGCACAGAGAATAACAAGCGCCGGAATTATTGCTTCATCAGGTTTTAATCTGCCTGATGCAATAGGCCGTTTTGCCTTCAAAGGATGAAGCTTGTCCTTATCTCTATCAATAATATCATTAATTATGTAAACTATACCAGATACTAATGAAAAAAGTATAAAAGCATATATTGATCTTAAAATCAATGCTAAATTCATAAAAGATTTTGAAAAAATTAGTCCTGCAAAAACAAACGCATTCTTTATCCATTGTTTTGGCCTCATAGTTAATATAAAATCCTTTACTTTTTGTCTAAATCCCAGGTGCATATTTTGCTGTTTTATCATTAGTTAAATTAACCGCCTTCCTAAAAAAGTTACTTCTCTATTTTGTATATTATACCATCATAAACTTTCTTAATCATTTCAACATTAAAAAAATTTGCCAATTCCTCAGCATTATAAATAAAGTTGCCAGTACCAACATCAAACCAGGCAACATATACATTTTCAGCTTCGTAAACAATCTTTTTAAATTCATCAAGTCCATATATATCTGGTCCCTCTTTTTTAGGGGTGTACATGGATTTTCGGCCTGTATAAAAATAAACAGCGTCAGGGCAATTTGTGTAAATAGCACTATTCTGAGGTAGTTCCTTCACATAGGCAATCAAAGGAGATTGGGCCCACCATTTGGAGGCAAGAATACCTGCTCCATTTTCATAAGCGTAAGCAGCATCTGTACTAATTTCTGAAATAGGATATATAATCCATGAAATAAAGATAATAACGAAAACTAATACAGTGATGATTTTATTTTTCTTCCCTTTATCTGTTTTCACAATATATGCAATAGAAAAAAACTGCAGCAGTACAAGAGGGATGTAAGTGGGTACCAGCAATCTGTTATTTATGCTGTCGAAGGCAACAATTGACGCAGATAATAATAAATAAGCAATATATATTACAGGAAATATAAGTAGAATAGCCAGTCTGTTTGATTTTTGATCAGAGTGGTTTCTAATAGCAATAATAGAAGCTATAAATATGAAAATTCCCAATATGGAATATGCCATGTTTTCGGAGCCAGCAGGTACAAACCAAGCAGCAATTATTTTAAATAAAGTCCCGGCATTTTCACTTATTGTATTTTCTGACGGAGGACGCCCTCCTGTGAGAGTTCCTGTCAGCATATAGTTCCTTGCCACCCATATGGACGTAGGAAGAGCAGATATAAATCCATATATTACTATTTCTATGAAACGGTTTAATATTTTCTTTTTCTGGAATAGTAATATAATTATGCCTGAAATGATTAGCGTTATGCCCACATACCTGGTCAAACACGCAAGAGCAGTACATATTGAAGCTCCTGCCATATATTTTGGAGAACTTGTCCGGATATAGCAATCAAGGTTTATCAGAAATAAAAGGGTCAGTAAAATAAATAAAGGCTCCGACCATATAAATCTTGATACATAGTATAAAGGTATTGATGCAAGCATTGCAAAAGATCCTGCTACTGCAATTATGCCGTCTTCTGTACATTTAAGCAGCCATAAACCCGAAATCAGGATTATTAATGTAAAAACCAGGCTGTTAAAAAAACCTGCAGCGACTATTACATCAGCCCCTGTGCTTTTTAAACCGGCGAGGATTAGTGGGAACAGAGGCGGCCATTGAATGAGTGGAGTATCATATGCAAAATAGATGAGACCTCTACCTGACAAAAAGCTTTCAGCCGCATAAATATAGGCTATGGAGTCATGACTGATTCCAGGCCCATATTTTGAAATACTATATGAAATAATAAGAAAACCACATACAGAAAGAAAAATTAAAAATGGTAGAGTCGCATATACACTGACCTTGTAATTTTTACCTCTGATTTCATCGGTCTTACCCATGATTCCATTGCCCTTACCCATGATTCCATTGGTCTTGTCATCATGACTTTTACTGCACAGATTTTTGCTGTCTTTTCGTTTAAAATTTCCGCTCACTTAATCACCTTGTCCAACAGTTATTTTATCATAATTAAATAATACATAACTATATATTACGTTGTTTTCATCTGTTAGACAACAATTATCTTATATATTCTATAATCTTTCTTCCTGCCAAAGCACCCTGGCCTACTGCTGTAGAAATTTGTTTAAAACCTCCTGTGCAATCACCTGCAGCAAATAATCCTTCCAGGTTGGTTCGTTGTTCACTGTCAACAACTATTGAATTTCCTTCAGTGATAACCCCCAGCTTCCTGGCAAAGTCTATACTTGATGCGCTTTCATTTGCAATAAAAAGACCATCCAGGTCCTCCCATGTTTCGTCAGCAAAACATATCCTTTGAAGGTAATCAGCTCCGTTTATTTCGGTTATAGATTTTGTATTTATTTGATATTTAGCTATCTCACCGGAATACTTCTCTGTTAGATCAAGCTCTTTTCCGTTTGTGTATATTGTTATGTCTTTAGTATAGGCTTCTAATTCCATTGCTTCATGAACAGCGTAATCTTTATTTCCTAGTACACCCACTTTGAGGTTGTTGTAAAAATAACCATCACAGGTTGTACAGTAGCTTACTCCATTTCCCTCAAACTTTTCCATGTTTTTGATTTTAAGTTTCTTTTGTGGCTGACCTGTGGCAATTAATACTGCTATACCCTCATAAACTTCCTCTGAAGTTGTTACCTCAAAGGCATCGCTTTTCTCAATGGATACAACTTCATTATTAACAATATCTGCTCCAACATTAAGAGCCTGTTTTTCCCCTTCATCTAGTAGAAACTTTCCGCTTACAGGACTGGAAAATCCAAAGTAATTTTCAATTTTCGCTGCTTTTCCAAGAGCACTGTCATTTTTGCCTAAAATTAAAGTTTTTAAATTTGCTCTGGCAGTATAAAGAGCTGCAGAAAGGCCTGCAGGCCCCTTTCCAATTATAATAACATCATATTTTAACATATACATTACCCCTTCTTATTTCATTTCTTCCACTACTTCCATAAGTGTCTTTTCATTAGTAGCACCAGATATATAAGCGTAAAAAGCACCTTCACTATCAATAATAAAAGTTATCGGAATGCCTGAAACACCATATGCATTACTGATGCTGCCATCCGTGTCAAGAAGTACGGGAAGAGAAAGCTTCTTTTCTTTCATAAACTCCTTAACTTTGTCGGCACTATCTCCGCTGTTTACAGTTATTATCACTGCATCTTCTCCTTCAAGGAATTTCTTGTTCGCAGAGTTCAAGTCAGGCATTTCCTGAACACAAAATGGACACCATAAAGCCCAGAAATTTAAAAACACAACTTTTCCCCTGTAGTCAGTAAGTTTAACCTTTTTGCCCTCCAGATCTACAAGTTCGAAATCGGGAGCCATTATTTTTTCTTCCTGCTGTTTGGAATCCTGGTCAGTACCATCTTTCTGTCCTTCCTCAACTTGCTCTTTTCCATTTGTTTTATCTGCTTTCTCTGTTTCTTCGGTTCCACTTGTAGTATCTGTTCCCTTTGTATTATCTGTTCCCTCTGAATTCTCTATTTTTTTAGTCTGTCCCGGAGCCATTTTTATAGGAGTTTTACCTGCATATCTATTATATAAATTATATAATATTACTGCAATCAATACTGACATTACAATCCAATACAATACATTTTTTAGTTTTCCCCAATTAACACCTTTTGCGCTCATAAAAGTACCTCCTTAATATGACTTTAATATAACTTTTTTATACATATTTTAGCAAATCTGCGTATACAAGTATTCCCGCAGCTATTAAAATAACCCCTGAAACAATACTTATTATTCTGCCTTTTTCCTGAAGCCATCTGAAGCTATCTTTAATTTCGCTAAATAAAAGCGAAGATAATATAAATGGAACTCCCAAACCCAATGAATAAATAGAAAGTAGAAAAACCCCTTCTTTAACAGTACCTGAATTACTTGCCATAAGAAGCACTGAGCCTAAGAAAGCCCCTGCACACGGAGTCCATCCAAAGCCAAAAATCATGCCGAAGACTATGGAGCTTAAAAATTTCAGTTCCTTAAATTTGTAATCAAATTTTTTTTCAGTATTTAAAAAGTCTATCTTTATAATTCCTGTAAAATTCAAACCGAATATTATCATTAGTATACCGCTGATCTTCCGGAATAACCCAATATTATCATTTAAAAAGTGTCCTATGGTTGTAGCGGCAGCACCAAGTGTAATAAAAACAATTGAAAACCCAAGAACAAAACCAAGGGAATTAAACAAAAGTCTGTATCTATTTTTTACTGCATTATTTTCTGCCGAAACTCCCGCCAAATAAAAAAAATATACGGGTAAAATAGGCAGAATACAAGGTGAAATGAATGTAAGAATACCTTCAATAAAACCAATAATATAAGAAGAGCCTCCCATAGTCCATCATCCTTTTCAACAAAATATTTTCATATTTTATATACCCCTGCAGGGTATTATATAATCATCAAATAATCATTGTCAATATTATGTCTTGGGCACATCATCTATATTTGAAGAAAATGCACCTTTGCACACTCTTACTGTACGTTGAATATTATACAAATAGAAAAGCAGGCGTAGAAGGAGATGAATGAACATGCTACCACCTATCTGTAAATTCAAAGAAAATGGCAGTCGTAACAACTCAGAACTGCTTTATTTTATATTAATTTACCTGTTGCTTTTTTATGATAGCAGGCCTTTAGCTATTTTAGCAGGAAGGAATTTTAACAACAGCCTAAATCCGTATTTTTGTAATGATGAGTGTTGCAAGTGTAGCTGCGGGTGTGGTTACAGTAGCTATAACATAGCAGGAAACAAAGTCAGGGATTCAAAAATGCTGTATTTTGTTTTGATTTTTTTGATTCTTTTTTATTAGCATAACTACTGCTTTGGACACAATCATCATATCTTTTTTAAATTATAGTAACAATTTTAATATACTACTCATAATATAGTATGACAGCATATAATGGGTGGTGTTAAATGGATATTTTGCAAAATTCATTAACAAATTTGAGCAGATTTTTCAGTGAGGGGGGTGATGAATTACTAATACCTTTAATAATTTTATTAACTCAATTTAAAGATGACAAGGAGGAAAGATCTAGCGGCCTGAAGAGCTTTGATTTTAATTCAATACTCTTTTTTGGAGCCCTTTTCTTTATACTGTTCATTAGCAGGTACTTTGAAAAAGAAATGACAAGAGTAAACCTCGAGGAAATCTCGTAGATAACCGCAATATATGGTGTCATTAAAATCATGCAGGAAATAATAAAAATATTATATTAACCAGGGAGGATTATTATAATGGGTAAAGACTTTAATAAAATTTTTGCAGAAATGCTAGGCAAAATGGATGAGAAAGTTTTGCAGGCTAAATTGAACGCCGCTCTTGATATGTTAAAAAAAGGCAAGACTGATGACTTGGCAAAAAAAATAAATAAAATTGATAAAAACGAATTAATGGAAAAAATAAACGAATTTGATGAAGAAAAAATAAAAGACATGAATATAAATTTAGATGAGATTAAAAGCAAGGTTACGGAAAATGACCTTGAAAATTTAAAATCTCTGGTAGGTGAACATGGAGATGAGATTATAGCAAAAATAAAAGACATTATTAAGTAAATTCTGAATATATTTTTAATATGTATAATAGTTGCTAACCTACAGGAGGAAAAAACCGGTGGACGATGATCTTGGTAAAACAATTAAACAAATAACCGACATGTTGAGCAAGGATAAGGATAAGATGCCAGATAACCTCATGGGTCTTATATCTCTTCTAACTTCTCCAGGAAGCAGTGAAAGTGGATCTGAGAATGATGTAGAGAGAGAAGAAAAGAATGAAAAAGAGGGAAATAACGTAAACCGGAGTAATAAGGGCGATTTACAGGATAACCTGGAAATGATAAAGCAAGTAACTAAAATTATGGATAGGTTGAATACAAAAAACGATCCAAGAGTAAACCTATTAAATGCTTTAAGGCCTTTTCTAAATAACAAACGTCAAAAAAAGATTAATAATTGTATTATGCTGCTGCAGGTAACAGGTATAATGAAGGCAATGGATGAATAGGGAAGGTGACTTGGATGGCATATAGAAGATATCCTTATATACATAGAAATTACTACTATACCAGGAACTTACCGAATGGAAAAAACAATGCCCCTACAAAGCTGGTTAATGATATCCCTATGCCTAATGAGAAGGAAAGTATACGCGACCCGGAGGTCCCTTTAAAACCCGGGTCCAAAACTTCTTCGAAAGCCAGTTCAGAATCCTCTTTTAAAATCGGACATGATAGCTCCAATAATAACATACCTGATACACCTGATAATAAAAAAAGGGACTATAAGTCCCCTTTTATAAAACTTTTTCAAGATAAAATTCAACTTGATGATATAATAATACTGGGTTTAATATTTATCCTTCTCTATGAAGGAATAAAAGATGATATGCTATTTCTAATTCTAATATACATCCTGCTTGGATAATATTATCACATGCTTACTGCAAACTTTCAGGATTATTATCAGAATATTTTCTATATGCTGCAAATATATACGTTGTATAAACAGCATAAAATACTGAAGAAAAGGCCCATTTCGCTAAAAGAAGGATAATATTGTCATCCAGTTTAACAAAAAATATCTGAGATATAATGTAAACTATATCGAAAACAACAAAAACCGATACAATCCTCCAAAAATTATTGTTTGCAATTCTTTTACTTTGTCTGAATGGTCTTTTTTCATTATTCATAGCTGCAGGATACCAGAAAAAAGTGTAAATCCTATAAAACATCAAGCCAAAGAACAGCACTACTCCGGTCAGGACATCAACAAACAAAACTGCTGGAAGCATATCCCTTCCTTTACCTGCTGATGCCCTTGTAATAACTAAAGCTGGCACAGAAGCAACTACTATAATTATCAGGATAATTAACCCTGTAGCAAGCAGCACAAAATTCATTAATGTTATTTTATTGAAATACTGCCTTACTCCATGGGAAAGCTCTCCTTTTTTTCCGGCTTTTTTATTAACCGCATTATTCAGCTTGAAAAAATAGCCTGATATTAAGGCTCCTGAAATTACAGCTATTGACAGTAATACTAACAATAAAACAACTGCTGCTATAATAACAACTTTAATGTCCAACATATAGCTATATACAAGCTGAATAAAAGACATTATTGTTTCAAAAGGATTGCTTCCACTAATAGTATTTAGTTGAAACAGTGTTCTGAATACAGGAAGAATATACCCTGCAACAGTGCAAATCAGCATTAATATTGCCCAAAATATTATTATAAAAGGCCTTTTCAATATGACCCCTATAGCGTTCCCAATAGATTCCATTTAACCATTCCTCTACCTATATAGAATTTAAGTATATTTTACCAGTCATGTATTTTGAATGCAAGCACTTATCGCAAATTCCCCCAATCGTACCTCAAAGTCACTTTTTTTTCAACTGTTCTGCAGTCTGCTCCAGCTGCTCCAATGATGCTCCATCCTTAATCATATTATAAAATTTAACAACAATGTTAAATAAGGGGCTCTCGCTATCTGTACAGCTATATTGGCCGAGAGCTTTTTCAATACCTTCAGAAGCAACAGTCTGTCTTACCTGAGATGCAAATCTATCATCTTCTGGAGCAAATATATATCCGGCAGCAATTCCAATGCATATATATGCAGGAACAATACCCTGTTTCACGCAAAGTTCCGCTGCACCTACCAGCCTGTCATTTTTAGAAAGCTTTCTAACCGTATCTCTGCCAACCCTGGCTACTGTATCTCCCAATAAGCGGTTCCCAAATCTGTATAATAAATCTTCAGCATGCTCTACAAGCTTTTGCAAAGGATAATTATGTTCAAGAGATAAAGCAATAGAAGATTCAAGTAGAGCTTTCATTGTTATTAATTTAATAGCAGGGTTTTTGCATGTTTCCCATATATATGTATAATTATTAAGGAAACCAAGATATGCAGCTGTTGCATGACTCATATTATGCATAAAAAGCTTACGTTGAATATATAAATCAAATGGAGAAAATGGCACCATATTTATGATAGAAGGTATTTCTCCTTTAAAAGCATCTTTTTCCACGGGAAGTTCACAATATTCCTCTACATATACCCTTAAGGGGTTGCCTTCCTGCATTTCTTCAGTCATTACAGGCACCATTCTTCCTATAGAAGCTTCAACAAGGCCTACCTTTTCATCAAATAATTTGTTTTCTTCATCATTAAGTTCCTGTTTTATTAGTTTTTCCAAATAGCGGTTAGCGTCAAGCATATTTTCGCATATTATAATATTAAGTGGATCCATGTTTTTGCCCTGCCACCGTTTTTTCAATCCCATAGATATAGGTCCTGCAACTTTAGGAAGTACATTTACTCCTACAGCCGTAGCCATAATATCAGCCTCTGATATCTCTCGTGCTACGCTTTCAATATCAGTTCCATTTACCCCTCTCACATTTCTTATTACTATTTCATTATAGGTATCATGAGCAACAACCCTTATTGGGTAAGCTCCGTCTGAATTGAGTTTTTCAATAACAATAGGGTTTATATCGATAAAAACCACTTCATAGCCTGACTGACTAAAAAGCTGTCCTATAAATCCTCGTCCAATATTCCCCGCACCATACATTACGGCTTTCTTCATAATCACTCTTCCTCTCATTATATAAATTCCGGTATAAATCCCGGTAATTTTTCTTTAAGAATTTCTTTAGAAATTTTATAAATCCCTATACTTTAAAATTATTAACCCTTCCATAATTTTATATTATCTTTTTATTATACATTATTTTATTAAAATAGGTAAATAGGGTTGAAACATGAAATATTATGATATATATGGACGAAACAGTCAATATGCTGAAAATGCTCCGCTTTTTATACAAATAATACATAAAAAATAAACCACATCAGCCGGAACCGTATCCAGACATAAATGTGGCTTATTTAGCCTCATTGGGCATCACATTATTTGGTCACAGATCATTCAAGTAAATTATTTTTAATCTCAACCATCAATATTTACTTGTTGTCATAGTTTTTTTCAAAACCTTCATGAGCATTTTCTCCCAGCTGATCATTATTAAATGATGGTTTTTCCTTTGCTTTAACTTTTTTGTTTTTACTCCTTTTGTCAGGCATGGTTATAACCTCCTTTCAATCTTGCTTTTTTATCAGGCTTTATAAGCCTAAATCTTTATAAATAGTTGTATAACTTGAGTTATCTTGAGTTATCTTGAGTTATCTTGAACCACCTTGAGCTATATCACTTAAGTTGTTTAGCTTGGATCGTTTTCGTCCAGATAAACTTTTGTTACTTTTGTGTAATTACCTTTTAATATATCCCTTACAGATGCTCTTTTTTCCAGGGCATCATTACTTAATCCGGGGGCAAATACAGGTCCGTCATTGGTATTCTTCTGTTTTCTTCTTTTTATTTCTTTTCTCATCTGTTATATCTACCTCCATGCTAATATGATATCCAAAAAAATGAAGCCTATACGGGTTCTTCTATAGTTTTGCAGTTTTGGTGCATTTGTATGAAGTGATGAAAAATATGGCAAGAGACGATTTCCAAGTATAATATTCACTTCAGTAACGGATTGTAGTGTTTAAGTCTACAGAAAAATTCTACCCAATCACATTCACCATCCATGGTTCAAGTGACGGCTCACGACATCCGTGTCGTGAATTACGAATTTTTCCTTGTCTCAAACATAACAATCCGTAAACTTTGCTCAAATTTTATATTTGGAAATGGTATGCTGCCATATTTTTCATCAAGTAAGAAAATATGTCCCCTTGACCTTTAATCAATTTATTTTATAATTATTATCATGCAACCTAATTAATTTAAGAATCGGAGTGTCTGTTTAATGAAAACAGTTATTGTAGGAGACAATCAAGGAAATAGGAAAATATCAAAATTTATAAAAGACAACTTTGGAAGTATGCCTGTGAGTGCCATGTATAAAGCCTTCAGAAAGAAAGATATAAAAGTTAACGGGAAAAGAGTTTCTGAAGACTATATTGTAATGCCCGGTGATAAGCTTGATATTTATATCCCTGATAATATTTTAAATGGAACTCCTATAGGAAATTCCGGCCTTTTGTCCAGAAACTCCCATGATTGCTCAACTCGAGGCTTTTCAGTTGTATATGATGACAGCAATATATTAATTGTCAATAAAGATCAGGGTATACCTGTTCATCCTGATGTAAACCAAGAGGAAGATACTCTTATTGATTCGGTTAAATGCTACCTTCAATGGAAGGGAGAATATGATCCTCTGGACCCTTCATCTTTTTCTCCCACTCTCTGCCACAGGCTTGATAGGAATACAGGAGGTCTTGTAATAATAGCGAAAAGCAGCATAAGTTTATCTATTATACTGGAAAAGATAAAAAACAGAGAAATCAAGAAGTACTATCAATGTCTGGTAAAAGGTAAAATGGAAAAAGAGTGTGATGAATTGAGAGCTTTTCTTGAAAAGGATGAAAGAAACAGCAGAGTTTTTATTAATAATACGAGAAAACCCGGTTCTCTTGAGATAATTACAAAGTACAGGGTGCTCTCTTATGAAAATGATATGAGTAAGCTGGAAGTAGAGCTGGTTACAGGGAGAACCCATCAGATCAGGGCACACCTGGCTTTTATAGGTCATCCTGTAGTTGGAGATGGTAAATATGGCATAAACAGCTATAACCGAGCTCTTGGAGTAAAAAAGCAGGCACTTTGGGCATATAAAATTTTATTCAGTATGAAAAAGGATTCTGGTATACTTAACTACTTAAAAGGCAAGGTTTTTGAGATAGAACCGCAGTTTACAATATAAGACAAAGGTATACTCCTTATAAGGTAGAAGTGAGAAGTAAGAGGTGGGAGGTGGGAGATGGGAAATAGAATAGATTTTTATTTCTTCATTAATTCTAACGACTCGCAACCCACAACCCGCAATCAATCTTTACTCTCTAACTTCTAGTTTCTACCTCCTATATCTAGCTCCTCATCTCCAGCCTCTTGCCTTTTAACTCTAATTTCTAACTTCCCATTTCCCACTTCCCATTTACTATTTCCCATTTACTACTTCCCATTTACTACTTCCCATTTACTACTTCTATACTGAGGAATCTCCTTAATGAATCTTATTTTGGTTTTTATCTTCCAATAAACATCTGTACAAGTATTTTGCCGTACTTGGAACTTTCAACTATTCCTATACCGGTATAGTTAAAACTTCCATTCAAAATATTCTTTCTGTGGCCTTCCGAATTCATCCATGCTTTAAATGCCCCATCGACAGTTCTGTTGCCTGCTATATTTTCACCGGCAGTCCTGAAGCTAATATTGAATTGCCTCATCATATCAAAAGGAGACCCATATGTTGGTGAATCGTGGTTGAAATAATTTTTATCAACCATATCTTTAGCTTTCAATCTCGCAACTTTTAATAATTCAGAATCAAACTTTAAAGGTCCCGCTCCTGCATCAGCCCTGGCTTTATTAACCAGATCCAGCAACGCTTTCTCATCTGCTGTTGCATCAGAAGGCGGGGCCACTTCTGGAGTTGGTTCCGGTTTTGGTTCTGGTTTAGGCTCAGGCTGAGGTGGCTGCGGAGTTGGCTGTGGGGTTGGTTTTGGCTCCGCTTTGGGCCATGCTATATCCAGATATTTTCCATGAGCTACTCCAATACAACCCATTCCAGACTCTTGTAATGCATACCAATCTCCAACTTTAGCAAAAACTTTAACACTCTGGCCCTTTTTCAAAACACAAATAACTTTATGATTTGTTGACGGTCCCTGCCGCACATTCAAAAAGTTGGCCGTGACCGTTGCATCAAGGTATCCTAATACTGATATGGCAGGCTCTGCTTTTACACTTGTAATATTATCAGCAAAAAAGCTAAATGCCGATGTAAATATTAAAGCAAGCACCATTACTAAAATTATTCTTTTTTTCATATAATCCCTCCAACAAACTGTGTAATCTTGTAAAACATAATTATAACTATAGTATTGACATTTTTTTTTCGAATTATTTACATTTATAAACTAATGGAAATATAAATATTTTATTTTAGTGCAAAAAAGTGCCCTTGGGCACTTTTCACAGTTTAGTTGGAGTTATTTGGTTGCTGGTAAATTGTATATGCTGCCTTTTCTCAATTACCAACTGCCTTTTTTACCTCATTCAATATATTCTCAACCTTAATCTCTTTTATTTCTGAAGATTTTCTGAGTTTGTACTCAACAATTCCGTCCTCTGCCTTACGTCCTACAGTAATTCTTACAGGTATACCTATTAAATCAGCATCCTTGAATTTGACTCCCGGCCTTTCATCTCTGTCATCAATCAAAACTTCAATTCCATTGTCAGCAAGCATGTTATAAATTTGCTCTGCAAGTTTGGCCTGTACTTTGTCGGATTGGTTAACAGGAACTACTATTGCATGGTATGGTGCAACTGATGCAGGCCATATAATCCCATGTTCATCATAATTTTGCTCAATTATTGCAGCCATTGTTCTTCCAACGCCTATTCCGTAACTTCCCATGATCATAACCTGCTCTTTACCATTTTCATCAAGGTATACACAATTCAAGGCAGTGCTG
>DAOSDD010000033.1:0-24461 GCA_035362115.1 Clostridiales bacterium
ATCACCGAGATATGCAGAAAAGCTGAAATACTTGTTGCAGCTGCAGGCAAAGCAAATATGATTACTAAAGATTATGTTTCACCAGGTACAGTAGTTATTGATGTAGGTATAAATGTGGACGACAAAGGTAATCTTTGCGGAGATGTGAATTTTGATAGCGTTGCAGATATAGCCGGAAGCATAACCCCGGTACCCGGCGGGGTAGGGACTGTGACTACTTCGGTCCTGGTAAAACACGTAATTAAGGCAGCAGTAGCAGCTTTAAAATAACATGGTAGAGTGATTAAGCATGGGTGAATATTATTTTTTAGTGAGGAGATGATTTTATTGGTTAAAAAAATATCAAAGTTTCTGATTGTTGCTATTATTCTTGTAATAGCTGGAATATGGCTGTCATCAGGATTTTATACAGTAAAATCCGGTGAAGAAGCTGTTGTTTTAAAGTTTGGAAAGCATGTTGGTACTGTATCGAAAGCAGGTTTAAACTGGCATTTGCCTGCTCCTTTTGAAAGTGTAATAAAAGTAAATGTTCTTGAGGTTAAACGTCTGGAATTCGGATATAAAACAATTAAGGAAGGCGGACGCGGGGCAGATTCGGATTATGCAGATATTGCACCGGCATTAATGCTCACAGGAGATGAAAACCTTGTTAATGTTGAAGCCGCAATTCAATATAAAATTAAAGAGATTGATGATTATGTGTTTGGTGTAAAAAGTCATGATGAAACTTTACAAATAGCTGCAGAATCGGCAATAAGAAGGGTAATTGCAAATCATATTCTTGATGAAGTTCTCACAGAGAATAAATATATAATTCAACAAGAAATAAAAGAGGACTTACAGAAGACATGTAATGATTATAAACTTGGTATAGGAATAATAGCAGTGCAGCTTCAGGATGTCAATCCCCCTGACGAAGTTGATGCGGCTTTTAAAGATGTAGCTAATGCAAGAGAGGACAGAAACAGCTATATTAATGAAGCAGAAAGCTACAAAAATGAAGTTATTCCAAAAGCTAGGGGTAATGCAGCTAAAATGGTAAACGATGCTTTAGCTTACAAAGAAAAAAGAATAGCAGAGGCAAAAGGTGATGTTGCCAATTTTGCCCAAATACTTGAAAAATATGAACAGGGAAAGGATGTTACCAGGATTCGTATGTATCTTGAAACAATGGAGGAAGTTCTTCCCGGAATTGATAAATATATTGTTGATTCACAGGGCAACTTAATTAAATTCCTTCCTCTTGAGCAAAGTCAAACTCTTCAAAATGGTTCTAAACAGGAGAAAGGAGGGTCCAACTAATATGAACGATAACATGGGTAATATGGGTAATAGCAACAATATGGGATTTGGACAGCAAAGATATAATTTTAATCTGTCAAACTTTAAAGGCTTTTATAAAATTGCAGGTATTACTATCATAGCTGTTATTCTTTTAACCGTAATATCCAATATGTTTTTCTTTTCTGTAGATGAAAGAGAACAGGTTGTGATCAAACAATTTAATGAGGTTGTAAAAATAGTAGTTGATGAAAATGTAGATAAGATTCGAGAGATAGCCAGCGAAAACCCACAGTTAAGGGATATAAAAATTGACAATAGAAAAGGCTTGCATTTCAAAGTGCCTTTTCTCCAAACTGTAGAATCTTTTACAAGCATGCTTTTGACATATGATACCGAAGTAAGGGAAGTTATTACAAAAGACAAAAAGAAACTGGTACTGGATAATTTTGCTGTGTGGAAGATCACCAATCCTGCACTTTTTTCTATTTCACTTAGAAATGAAAGGGCTGCCCATACAAGGCTTGACGATATAATATACTCCAAGCTGAATGAGGAAATAGGAAAAGTTGAGGCTCATGTAGTAATATCTGATAAAAATTTTGTTGAAGAAATGCTGGATAGGGTTATACAAAGCACCAATAAACAGGTGGAGAGTTATGGTATGGAAGTTGTGGATGTCAAGATAAAAAAGACTGATTTACCTGTAGCAAACTACAGTAACATTTTCAACCGTATGAAAACAGAACGTGAAAGATCAGCTAAAACCTACCGTTCTGAAGGGCAGGAAGAAGCTCAGAAAATCCGTTCCGAAGCTGATAAGGAAGCAACAATTATTGAAGCAAAGGCCTATGAAGAAGCTGAGAAAACAAAAGGTGAAGGTGATGCGGAAGCATTAAGAATTTATGCAGAAGCATACAATAAAGATCCTGAATTCTATGCCTTTTGGAGGTCACTACAGGCCTATAAGAAAACTTTAAAAGACAATACCAAGATAATTATCGACTCAAATTCGGAATTTGCAAAGTATTTGTATAATATAAAGTGAGCCAAACCAATCTGAGCAGTGATAGTTGGGGAATATACAAGATAATTCAAGGTAGTGGGGACGGTTAACAATTTGAGAACCGTCCCCTAAACAAACCGCCTCCTAAACAAGCATCCGATTCACTTGCTGCTTTTTTCTTTGCCTTGACCTGATGATTGGCTTGACGCCTTTTCAAGGTTTTTATCCACTTCCTCAATATTGGATAAGGTTATTACTCCTTTGATATCTGTTAAGGGTTGATTTTTTTCTTTTATAACCTTTTCTAATTCTGTAATTGAAAAGTCCAGCTTACTGGCAGCCTTCTTATTTTCTTCACCAAGCATGTTTTTTAGAAAACCCCATACTGATTTTAAATTGTTAATATTTGTTTCAGCCTGCGTCCAATCACTATTCATAGCACTGAGTACTACGTTCCTTGTAAAGTATTTTAACCTCTTTACTTCACTGACATTTTGCTTTTTATAGAGAGAGAACAAACCTGTAATATTTCCATAAAGGTTATTTGCACTTATTAGTGTGTAATTCTTGTTTTTTGAAATGATGGAATTTGTCAGACCATTCAAGGAACTGCTGAAACCGTTTATAATTTCCTGACTTGCCCCTTTTTGTACTGCTTCAGGCATGTAGCTGTTCCAGGTAAAGTGCATTTTATTGATAATAGGGGTTACCTCTTGCCAGGGATCTTTTTCCTGAGGTTTCTTAGCTCCGGTTTCCGTCTGCTGTGTTTGCTGTTGCTTCCCCTGTCCTTCTTGTCCTTGCTGACCTTGCTGCTTTCCCTGATCTGATTGTTTGTCTTCGGATTTGGCTCCGTCCTCCTTTTCAGTATCTTGCTTTTTTGTCTGGTCACTACTGCCTTGTTTTTCTTCCTCAGCACCTTTTTTACCGCTTTCTTCCTTCTCAGTTTCCGGGGCAGAAGGACCATTAAGAGCTTTTATTATTTTTTCTATACCTTGTTCCATTTCTGTCAATTCACCAGGGATTTTGCCAGATTCACCCTCTGACTCTCCTGATTGGCGTTGGGCGGAAGGTCCTTTTTCTTCACGATTGCAGCCCGATATCAATATAGTAATTGCAAATGCCATAATTAAAGCGAATGCTATCATGCGGTTTAGTAGTTTATTTTTTATGCTTATATTTGCATTGTCTCCATTTTCCTTATCTCTATTTTTATTATTGATTAACATATTTATAACTGCAAACCCTCCATTTCCATATTTCTATATAGAACAGGTTTTAAAAACATTTAAAACCTGCTTCTGTTACCTTGATGTAATTTACGATTTACAAACTCTTCATTAGTTCTTTCAAATCGTAAATTATATAATAAACATCTCAGTTTTAGTAATGAGTAATTACAGTGAATAATATTCTAAAATTAAGAGAAAATATTTTAATTTTGGATGTAGGGTGTATATTTTATTTTTGAAGAAATTATTGGAAGAAGCATTAATGAAGGCTCTATGTACCGTAACGATAGCTTCTGGAATATATTTCTTCAAAAATTCTAAATGCACCCTTAGATGCACTTTTTTATTGTGGCATATTGTGTTAAAATATAGTATGTGTTTAAAAGGAGGGGTTTGATAATGAGTGCCTATGATATTATATTAAGAAGAAGGACCATTAGAAAGTTTAAGCAGGATAAAATCGAGAGGGAATTATTGGTAAAACTGGTGAATGCTGCACGACATGCACCCTCCGGTGCAAATATGCAGCCTGCAAAATATTTAATTATAGATGACAGTAATACTGTGAAAAAAATATTTGAACATTTAAAATGGGCTGGATACATAGCTCCACACGGTGATCCGAAGGAAGGGGAAAGACCTGTAGCATATATTATAGTTCTGGCTGATACCCGGATCAGAAAGAGCGGATATGAGCTGGACCTGGGTGCAGCAATACAAAATATTCTTATCACAGCAGAGGAGGAAAATATAGGCACTTGCTGGATAGGATCAGTTAATCGTGAGGAAGTAAGGCAAATACTCGATATTCCAGATGAACTGTTAATAAATAGTGTGATAGCTCTGGGCTACAAGGCAGAGAGTTCTGTTGCAGAGGAAGAAAATGGTTCAATAAAATATTATAAGGATAATAAAGGTATATTGCATGTACCAAAGAGGAAACTTAAGGATATAATGGAGGTGAGCAGATGAGCTTTTCAAAAGAAACCATAGACTATATTGCGGAGCTTTCCAGAATAGGTCTTTCAGAAAAAGAGAAAGAAGATATGGTTGCTCCTGTAGAAAAAATATTAGCATGCATGGACAAGCTTGAGGAACTGGATACAACAAATATTGAACCAATGGAGCATATTGTGTCTGCTGTAAATGTATTCAGAGAAGATAAAGTGGAAAAATCTTATGATAGGGATATTATACTTGCTAATGCTCCTGAACATGAAGATGGTTGTTACAGTGTCCCTAAAATTGTGGAGTGAATGGAGGAAAATTTGTGAAACTGTATGAACTTACTGTAAGCCAGTTAAGCAGTTTACTAAAGAAAAAAGAAATAAATGCTGTAGAGCTTACCAGAACTGTTTTAGATAGGATTGTAGAAGCAGAACCTGTATTAGATTGTTATATTAACATCATTGAGGAGCAGGCAGTTGAAAGGGCTGAAAAGGTCCAAAAAATGATGGATGCTGGTGAATTGTATTCACCGTTGGCAGGTATACCTATGGCTGTTAAAGATAACATTTGTACCGAAGGCATACCTACTACCTGTGCATCTAAAATGCTGCAAGATTTCGTTCCACCTTATAACGCTGCAGTTATGCAGAAATTGTATAATAATGGGGCAATCCTTTTAGGAAAACTTAACATGGATGAATTTGCTATGGGGAGTTCAACTGAAAATTCCTATTTTAAGAAAACTAAAAATCCATGGAATCATGATAGAGTACCGGGAGGATCCAGTGGAGGATGTGCTGCGGCTGTAGCTGCAGGAGAAGCTATATATTCTCTCGGCACAGATACAGGTGGATCTTTAAGGCAGCCATCAGCCTTATGCGGGGTTACTGGTTTTAAACCCACATATGGTTCAGTATCAAGGTTTGGACTTATAGGATATGCTTCATCCTTCGATCAAATTGGTCCGGTTGCAAAAGATGTAACCGATAGTGCTCTTGTACTTAATGCTATTGCAGGTCATGATTCTCAGGACTCTACATCAGCCGGTATCAAGTATCCTGATTATACGGAATCACTTGTTAATAATGTTAAAAATATGAAAATAGGCATACCATCAGAGTATATGAGGAATAACACAAGTGAGGATGTAAGAAAGGCTGTTTCGGAAGCTATTGAGTTATTTGAAAAGCTTGGAGCCAAATGCGAAGAATTTTCTCTACCTATAATGGAGTATGTACTGCCAACTTACTGCATAATTACATTTGCTGAAGCCAGTTCAAATCTGGGCAGGTATGATGGTGTAAAATATGGCCACAGAGCAAAGGATTACAAGGATTTGGGAGAACTGTACAAACGTACAAGGGATGAGGGCTTCGGGTCAGAAGTTAAACGGAGAATTATTCTTGGAACCTATGTATTGAGTGCAGGACAATATGATAAATATTATAAGAAGGCTTTACAGGCAAGAAGGGTTATATGCCATGAGCTTAATAGGGCTTTTGATAAATATGATCTGATTATGGGTCCTACATCACCTTCAACTGCCTTCAGGTTTGGTACTAAGGTTGAAGACCCTGCGGAAATGTACAAAAATGATGTTTTAACTATGCCGGCAAACATTGCAGGACTTCCTGCAATATCTGTTCCATGCGGTTTCGATGGCGACAGCATGCCAATAGGCTTGCAATTTATAGGTAAACAGTTTGGGGAAAGTACTTTATTAAGAGCAGCATATACATTTGAACAAAATACGGATTTTCATAAAAATAAACCAGTTATTAAACCAGTTATTTGATTTGAGGTGAGACAATGAATTACGAAGTAGTAATAGGATTAGAAGTACATGCAGAGCTTTCCACCAACTCTAAAATATTTTGTTCCTGTACAACAGAGTTTGGGGGTGACCCAAATACTCATACCTGCCCTGGTTGTTCAGGTATGCCGGGGTCATTACCGGTGTTAAACAGAAGAGTTGTAGAATATGCAATAAAAGCCGGACTTGCTACAAATTGCATTATTTCAAATTATACAAAAATGGACAGGAAAAACTATTTTTACCCTGATCTACCTGGCGCTTATCAGATTTCACAGTATGATATACCCATATGTAAAAATGGGTATATAGAAATTGAAGTCGAAGGAAAGAAAAAGAGAATAAGGGTTACAAGAATTCATATGGAAGAAGATGCAGGAAAACTTATGCATGATGAATTTGGTGCAGGATCCCTGATAGATTATAATCGGGCGGGTATGCCCTTAGTTGAAATTGTTACGGAACCTGACATAAGATCTGCAGAAGAGGCAAAAGCATTTCTGGACAATCTGAAGTCAATCTTGCAGTTTATTGATGTATCGGACTGTAAAATGGAGGAGGGTTCTTTAAGATGTGATGTAAATATTTCCGTAAGGCCTGAAGGTGAAGAAAAGCTTGGTGTAAGAACGGAAATGAAAAATTTAAACTCCTTCAAAGCAGTTATTAGTGCAATAGAATATGAATCAAAAAGGCATATTGATGAGATTGAATCAGGAGGGGTAATTTACAGGGAAACAAGACGCTGGGATGATGATAAAGGCTTTAGCTATTCCATGAGAAGCAAGGAACAAGCTGAAGATTACAGGTATTTTCCTGACCCGGATCTTCCGCCAATAATTATTGACCAGGAGTGGATTGAGAAAATACGGAGCACTCTTCCGGAATTGCCTGAAGCCAGAAAGCAAAGATATATGAAGGAGTATGATTTACCGGCTTATGATGCAGGTATACTTACATCTTCAAAAGTAATATCCAACTTTTTTGAAAAGGCACTGAGAAAAACTGATAATGTGAAAGCCGTCAGCAACTGGATTATGGGTGACTTGATGCGCATATTGAAAGACAGAAAATTAGAAGTGGAAAATATACCATTCCCTGCTGAATATTTGGCAGATATGATTTCACTCATAGATAAAGGGACTATCAGCGGGACTATGGCCAAAAAGGTATTTGAAAAAATGTTTGATTCAGGAAAGGCTCCTGAAGTTATAGTGAAAGAAGAAGGGTTGGAGGTTGTAACTGATGAAGCTGCTATTGCAAAAATAGTTGATAAGGTATTGGATAATAACCCCGGATCAGTTGCAGATTATAAAGCCGGAAAGAAAAAAGCCTTGGGATTTCTTGTAGGACAAGTTATGAAGGAATCAAAAGGAAAAGCTGAACCGCAGCTTGTAAACAGACTCCTTTCAGAAAAACTGAATGAATAGGGAATAAGAGTGAATGAATAGGGAATAAGAGTGAATGAATAGGGAATAAGAGTGAATGAATAGGGAATAAGAGTGAATAATAGGTAAAATAGTATAATATTTATTTGGTGCATTTAATTTACTTGAAGAAATATTTCTTTAGATTTAGTTAATGCACCAGTATTTTTTTTAAAGTAGCCTTGTATACAATAAACGTTTTGTATATAATAAATATGTTCGGAAAGCCTTGATAAGACTAGATATTAGCACCTGGTAATAATGAAAGTAAAGGTTGTAACGACGTTGGATTATGTAGAATTTAGGTGTTCAATACACCTCTAAAGCGAAAGGAGTATGATATAATGAACTTTCTTGAAAGAACCATTGAAAGGGCAAAATCAGACATTAAGACAATAGTTTTGCCCGAGAGTACCGACATACGTGTAATAAAAGCAGCATCAATTGCTTTGGAAAAGGGTGTAGCTAATATTGTTCTTGTAGGCAACCGCGAGGAAATTTTAAGCAAAGCAGGGTCTTTGGATATTTCTAAAGCTGTAATAGTAGATCCTTTGAAGTCTGAAAAGTATGATGATTATGTTAACACTTTTTATGAACTAAGAAAAGCAAAAGGAATTACTGTTGAAAAAGCACAGGAAATTATGAAAGACCCTGTTTATTGGGCTGTAATGATGGTTAAAAAGGGAGATGCTCATGGAATGGTGTCAGGTGCGGTAAATTCAACAGCCAATACATTAAGACCTGCATTGCAGATAGTAAAAACCGCGCCGGATGCAAAACTTGTTTCTGCTTTCTTCCTGATGGTTGTACCTGACTGTGAATATGGTCATAATGGTACATTTATTTATGCAGACAGTGGTTTGGTTGAAAATCCAAATGAAGCGGAACTGGCAGAAATAGCCATAACGTCAGCTAAATCATTTAAGCTTCTTGCTGAGGCTGAGCCCGTAGTTGCAATGCTTTCATATTCTACATATGGAAGTGCCAAAAGTGAACTGACTGAAAAGGTTATTAAAGCAACAAAGCTTGCTAAAGAAAAGGCACCGAATCTGCTTCTTGATGGAGAATTACAAGCGGATGCAGCGTTAGTATCATCTGTTGGAAAATCTAAAGCTCCGGGAAGCCCTGTTGCTGGTAAAGCAAATGTACTTGTATTCCCGGATCTGAATTGCGGCAATATTGCATATAAATTAACCCAGCGCCTGGCAAAGGCTGAAGCTTATGGTCCAATTACGCAGGGCTTGGCTGCTCCTGTAAATGACCTTTCAAGGGGTTGTTGTGCAGAAGATATTGTGGGAGTTATCGCTATAACTGCTGTTCAAGCTCAGAAGGAATGATATTCCACATTATAGCAAATTAGTGTTTGTTCAATAAATTATATGCTAATTAAAATATTTATTAATTTATTTGCTTATTTACTTATGTTAGAAAATATTTAAAGTTAAGAATGGGGGTAAAATACTATGAAGAAAGTCCTGGTAATTAATTCAGGAAGTTCCTCATTAAAATTCCAGCTAATAGATATGTCAAATGAAGCAGTTCTTGCAAAAGGACTTTGTGACAGAATAGGGATAGAGAATTCCTTCTTGAAGTATACAAAATATGGAGAGGATCAGGTTATTATAAACAAAGATATGGCCGACCATAAAGCAGCTGTTCAGGAAGCAATTCATGCTCTGGTTGACAAAAAAACAGGTGTAATTTCGGATATGTCTGAAATATCTGCAGTAGGGCACAGAGTAGTGCATGGAGGAGAAGCATTCCATGAATCTGTAGTTATTGATGATGAAGTAATGAACGCTATCGAAGAATGCATAAATCTGGCTCCACTTCATAATCCTCCAAATATAACAGGAATAAAGGCCTGCCAACAGATTATGCCTGGTACACCAATGGTTGCTGTTTTTGATACGGCATTCCATCAATCAATACCTAAGTATGCATATTTGTATGCACTTCCTTACGACATTTATGAAAAGTATGGAGTACGCAAATATGGTTTCCACGGAACATCACATAAATATGTATCTCAAAGGGCAGCAGCAATACTTAATAAGCCTCTTGAGGAACTTAAATTAATATCATGCCACTTGGGAAACGGAGCAAGCATTTGTGCAATTAAAAATGGAAAATCCGTAGACACAAGCATGGGATTTACTCCTCTTGCGGGTTTGGCTATGGGCACAAGAAGCGGGACTATCGACCCTGCAGTAATATCATTTTTAATGGAAAAAGAAGATATGACCATAGATGAGATAAACGAGTACCTTAATAAAAAATCCGGAGTCCTTGGTATATCAGGAGTAAGCAGTGATTTCAGAGATTTGGAAGCTGCAGCGGATGCAGGAAATGAAAGAGCAAAGCTGGCTATTGATATTTTCTGTTACAGAGTGAAAAAGTATATTGGTGAATATTCAGCTGTTACAGAAGGTATTGATGCAGTAATATTTACAGCAGGTATAGGTGAAAATAATTATAAGGTAAGAGAGCAAATATTAGAAGGTATGGATTATTTGGGCTTGAAAGTTGATCATGAGAAGAACAAAATCAGAGGTAAAGAGATTGATGTAAGTGCTGATGATGCAAAAGTTAGAACACTTGTAATACCTACTAATGAGGAATTGGCTATTGCAAGAGAAACAATGAGTCTTTTAAAGTAGTGTAAATAGGTGCATTTATCAAATATGAAGAAAATATTTTCAGGGGGGGCTATTGTACAGTGCTTAGAGCATCCACTTATGCCCCTTGCCAATATTTTCTTCATATAAATTAAATGCAGCTTAGGGGTGGGAAAGTTAGAAATGGTAAGTAGATAACTTCTCACTTCCCATCTCCAATCTATAAATTATCACTTCCAGCCTCCAACTGTATATTTACTACAAAATAGATCTAGACCCTGTTACCTCCATAATAAACAATGCCTCTATCTGAGTCTACAGTAACCACTGAACCGGTTTTCAATATTTTCGTAGCATTTGATGCACCTATAATAACCGGAATTTCCAGTGCTAATCCAACAATAGAAGCATGGACATTTATACCGCCTTCTTCCACGATAATGCCTGAAGCCATTTTTAATATAGAAAGCATGTCATTATTTGTAGACAGAGTTACGAGAATGTTACCTTTCTTAAAATTTTTCTTTGCCTCTTCTAAGCTTTTAGCAACACATATTTCACCTGTAACCGATCCCATACTTATTCCAGAACCTTGTACAAGGACATTTCCTACAATATGAACTTTCATTGTATTTGTTGTACCACTTACGCCTATAGGTACACCTGCAGTAATAACAACCAGGTCCCCATTTTGCACATAACCTGACTCAAGAGCTTTTGCTTCTCCTGTTTCAAACAGATCATCAGTGTTAGAAGCTTCTTTTACCATAAATGGAGTAACTCCCCATGATAATGACAATTGACGTTGAACCTTCAGGCTTGTAGTAGTAGCTATTACAGGGCATGCCGGCCTGAACCTGGAAATCATCCTTGCAGTATGCCCGGATTGTGTTACAGTAACTATTGCCGATGCATTCAAATCCATGGCAGTAGTGCAGGAGGCATGGCTTATTGCATTTGTTACACTTGCCATTAAATCATATTGCATACTTGAAAACCGTTTCCAGTAATCCATGGCTTCTTCAGCTTCTTCAGCGATTTTTCCCATCATCTCAAGACTTTCAACAGGATATTTGCCTATGGCGGTTTCGCCTGAAAGCATTATTGCACTTGTACCATCATAAATTGCATTAGCAATGTCACTTGCTTCAGCTCTTGTAGGCCTTGGATTTCTAATCATAGAATCCAGCATTTGGGTAGCAGTTATTACTGGTTTCCCATGTCTGTAGCATTTTTCAATTAGAACTTTTTGCACTATAGGTACTTCCTCAACAGGAATTTCAACTCCAAGATCACCTCTTGCCACCATTATTCCATCTGCAACCTTTATAATCTCATCAAAATTGTTTATTCCCTGGCGGTTTTCAATCTTGGCTATAATCTTTATGTCGCTGCCGCCGTATTTCTCAAGAACCTTCTTTATAGCAGTTATATCTGATGGCTTTCTGACAAAGGAAGCTGCAATAAAATCAATATCATTTTCTATTCCAAATTTTAAATCTTCAATATCCTGTGGCATCAGTGAGGGAAGATTAATATCTGCATCCGGTACATTAATCCCTTTGTTATTGCTTACAAATCCGCCATTTAGTACAATGCAGCAAATATCCCTGTTCTTTATATTTTCCACTTCCAGTTCAATAAGACCATCATTGATTAAAATGCGACTTCCTCTTTTTACGTCTTTGTATAGATCTTTATAAGTTACGGAGCATTTGGTACTATCGCCAATAGTGTCATCATTTGTAAGTGTAAAGCTGTCTCCTTCTTTTAAAAGTATTTCATTTTGTGAAAACTTTCCTATACGTATTTCGGGCCCTTTTGTATCTAGTAAAAGAGCTACCGGCAAGCCTGAATTATCTCTCACTTTTTTAAACCTTTCAACCCGCTGCTTATGCTCTTCGCGAGTTCCATGGGAAAAATTCATACGGGCAACGTTCATTCCTTTTAACATAAGCTCACTTAAAATATTTTCATCGTCAACTGCGGGGCCTAAGGTACATATAATTTTTGTCCTTCTCATATAACTTACCTCTCAACATTATTATTTATTATATTATTATTTATTTTTATATATCTGAAGTGCTCAGTTGCACAAAGACATACGAAAAAGCAAAATTTGGTTACTTATAATTATAACATGGTACTATTTTTTTGTACAAGTTTAAAATTCCAGGCTTAAAAATCCTTGACAATGCTAATATTAGTTAGTATAATTACTTTTGTCGGTTTCGAGAGGTGGCAGGTATGGATATAAATATAATACCAATTTTAAAAAAAGAAGGCGCCAGCCTGAATGTTAATTTTAGCGGAAATGTTAATGACCTTGAAAGTAGAGTAGATAGTTACAATTTAGTTGATCCTGTAATCTTTAAAGGAACATTGCAAAACCGTAAAGGAGTATTAAATCTAAAAGGTTTAATAAAATTTGTGTATGACACACCCTGCTACAGGTGCCTGAATAATATTCATGGAAGTATGGAAATCCCTGTAAAAGAGGACATACTCAATGCGGCAAAAGTTACCGATGAAGATGATGCATTCACCTATGAAGGTGACTATCTTAATATAGATAGAATTTTAAAGGATTATATAATCTTGAATTTGCCGATGAAACAGATTTGCAGAGAAGACTGCAAGGGATTGTGTCCTGTTTGCGGAATCAACCTGAACAATACTATTTGTAGTTGTGCAGAAGAAAAAGATATTAATCCCAAAATGGAGATACTGAAAAAATATTTTGAATAGAAGATATGTAAGATGGAGGTGTTACAAGTGGCAAATCCAAAACGTAAATGGTCCAAGGCAAGGACAGGTAAAAGAAGATCACAATGGAAACTATCAGCCCCAACTCTTGTTAGCTGTCCTCAATGTCATAAATTGACTACACCACATAGAGTTTGTATGGAATGCGGTTATTATGATGGTAAAGATGTGTTAAAGAAGGCTGAGGCCAAATAGAATCATATGAGTGTGTATCTGATGAAAAAGAGCAGCAGTGGAAATAACTGCTGCTCTTTCACTAGAGGTGCATACCTGCACCTAAACTCAGCATGACTCAATGTCGTGCTGAGTTTGACTAATATCCCGGAGGCGGAAACAGCAGGTGAAAGAGAAAAATGGTACTAAAATACATGATATACGACAGGGTAGTATTGCTGAAGAAGCAGGATTAGAACCTGGAGATTATATTTTAACAATAAACGGTGAGAATATTACCGATATTTTTGATTATAGGTTCCTAATTACTGATGAGCAGCTTGATATGATGATTAAGAAAAAAGATGGGGATATTTGGGAGCTGGATATTGATAAGGATGCTTATGAAGATTTGGGAATAGGGTTTGATGACCCAATGATAGATGATGCCAGACACTGTGCAAATAAATGCATCTTTTGCTTCATAGACCAAATGCCAAAGGGTATGAGAGAAACTCTTTACTTTAAAGATGATGATACAAGGCTCTCTTTTTTATCAGGTAACTATGTAACGCTCACTAATGTGAAGGATAGGGATTTGGACAGGATTATAAGGTACCGCATGTCACCGATAAATATTTCTGTCCATACCACAAATTCTGACCTGAGAGTTCGTATGCTTAATAATAAAAATGCCGGCGATATTGTAGAAAAGATAAAGAAACTGGTTAATGCAGGAATAACAGTGAACTGCCAAATTGTATTGTGCAGAGGAATAAATGATGGTGATGAACTGGACAGGACAATTTCTGATCTTTCGAGTTTATATCCCTGGGTTAATAGTATATCCGTAGTACCAGTTGGAATAACCAAATACAGGGAAGAACTAACATATTTATTACCATATGATAAGGTATCAGCTTCCCGGATAATTGAGCAGGTAAACCTATGGCAAGAAAAGCTGATTACTGAAAAGGGTTCAAGGGTTGCTTACCTGGCAGATGAATTTTATATTATGGCAGACTATAAAATACCGGAATATGAGGACTATGAAGACTTCCCTCAACTTGAAAATGGTATTGGACTTATTTCATTATTCAAACAGGAATTTTATGATTATCTTGCTGAACTTGAAAATAAAGGTTATAGTATTGACTATAAGGTCAAAGTCAAGAAAATTAGCATAGCAACAGGTGTATCAGCCTATAGTTTTATAAAGGAACTATCAGATGTGCTGAAACAAAGGTTTGGTAATATTATCATAAATGTGTTTCCTATAGAAAACAGGTTTTTTGGGGAATATGTAACTGTATCAGGTCTTTTAACAGGGCAGGATATTGTTGCACAATTGAAAGATAAAGATTTGGGAGATGAGTTATTAATCTCCGATTCAATGCTTAAGGCAGGAGAGACGATTTTTCTAGATGATTATACAGTTGAGATGGTGGAAAGTCAGTTGGATATAAAGTTGAGTGCTGTAAAAAATAGTGGTAAGGATTTTATTGAAAAAATTCTTAAAATTGGAGGTGATGAAATTGAGAAAACCTATAGTTGCAATAGTTGGAAGACCTAATGTTGGCAAATCCACCTTATTTAACTATATCGCCGGTAAAAGAATCTCAATAGTAGAGGATACACCTGGAGTAACCCGGGACAGGATATATACAGAAGGTGAATGGAGGAATAGAAAGTTTATCCTTATTGATACAGGAGGAATTGAGCCTTTCTCTGAAGATGAAATTATGCAGCAGATGAAGAGACAGGCAGAAATTGCTATTGAAACTGCGGATGTTATCGTATTCATGGTGGATGCAAAAGAAGGATTAACAGCTTCAGATCACGAAGTAGCCAACTTGCTTCGCAAAACCAACAAACCTGTTATTTTGGCTATAAACAAAGTCGATAACATTGGTGAACCGCCACCTGAGGTATATGAATTTTATAATCTTGCAGCAGGTGAATTTATGACTGTTTCATCTTCTCATGGTTTAGGGATAGGTGATTTGCTTGATGAAATTTTTAAACATTTTTCCGACGAAGATGCAGATGATGACGATGAGGAGATTATTAAAGTATCCGTTATAGGTAAACCCAATGTAGGCAAATCTTCATTAATTAACAAAATTCTAGGTGAAGAAAGGCTTATTGTAACTGATATACCGGGCACAACCAGGGATGCAATCGATACGTTTGTTGAAAAAGGTGAAGATAAGTTTATTTTTATAGATACTGCAGGTATTAGGAGAAAGAGCAAAATTATAGATAATATAGAAAAGTACAGCACAATCAGGTCATGGACGGCTGTAGAAAGAGCGGATGTTTGCCTGATTATGATAGATGCTGAAGAAGGGGTTACCGAGCAGGATACTAAAATAGCCGGATATGCTCACGAGCAGGGAAAAGCATCAATTATTGCAGTAAACAAATGGGATTTGATTGATAAAGAAACTGGTACACTGGAAGAATACGAAAAGAAGGTACGTGAGAAGTTAAGTTTTATGCCATATGCCCCTGTGGTTTTTATATCAGCCTTAACAGGTAAGAGAATTGAAAAGCTGTATGATTTGATCAAGAGTGTTGCACAGCAAGCTTCTATAAGAGTAACAACTGGTGTTTTGAATGATGTAATAAATGAAGCCATAGCAATGGTACAACCACCTTCTGATAAAGGCAAAAGACTTAAAATATACTATATTACTCAGGTAGGAACAAAACCTCCAACGTTTGTACTTTTTATTAATGATGAAAAACTTATGCATTATTCGTATATGAGATATATTGAAAATCAGCTAAGAAAAACCTTCGGGTTTGAAGGTACACCGATAAAAATAATTGCAAGAGAAAGAAAAAAAGGGGATACTGTGCAATGAGTAATATTTTATACTATTTTTTAGCTGCAATTTGCGGTTATTTGCTTGGCAGTATAAATAATTCTCTGGTAGTAGGTAAATTCTACGGTGTGGACGTAAGAAAGCATGGCAGCGGGAATGCAGGGACAACCAATACCCTGAGAACCCTTGGGGGTAAAGCCGCTTTACTTGTACTAGTTGGAGACATACTAAAAGCTATAATCGCCTGCTTTATAGGAAGCTTTCTCGGTGGCTTAACCAGTGTTATGATTGGCGGGGCTTTTGCAATAATCGGTCATAACTGGCCGCTGTATTTTGGGTTTAAAGGTGGAAAGGGTGTGTTAACAGCTATTTCGGTAATTTTTTACATAGACTGGATTTTGGCTGTGATTGTGCTGGGAGCATTTATCGTCGTAGTAGCAATAACAAGATATGTATCCCTGGGATCTGTTATAGGTGCGGCTATTTTGCCTGTATTAGCTATAATATTTAGAAGGGACATGGAATTTATAATATTTACTGTTGCTCTGGCAGCTCTTGTAATTATTAAGCATATGCCGAATATTAAAAGACTGTTAAATGGCACTGAATCAAAGTTAGGTAAAAAAGTAAGTCATTAATGAATATTGGGTGCATTTAAAATTTTCAAAGAAATATATTTCAGAAGCTATTATTTAATTTCTTCAAAAATAAAATATGCACCTTGATGAATGAAAAAGTAAAATACATTAATTTAGGGTGATATCATGGGAACTAAAACTATATCCGTTATTGGTGCCGGAAGTATGGGTACGGCACTTTCTATTTTATTGGCAGGGAATGGACACAAGGTTAAAATGTGGTCCCCGTTTGCAGAAGAAGTTAAAATGATAAATGAAACAAGAGAGCAAGGAGATAAACTTCCAGGTGCAAGAATACATGATGATACTACTTGCACCTGCGATATTGAAGAAGCTTTGGCGCATTCTGATCTTGTAGTACTTGTTGTACCTTCTCAAACAATAAGACAAAATGCTAAAAACATTAAAAAATATTTGAAAACCGATCAAATAGTTACCTGTTTTTCCAAAGGTCTTGAAGAAGATACTGGACTTAGAATGTCTGAGGTTGTTGCACAAGAAATACCCGAAGTTCCATATGTAGCCTTATCGGGGCCCTGTCATGCGGAAGAACTGGCACTGGGTATACCTACAGCATATGTGGCTGCATCACATTCAAAGAAAGCTGCAGATTTTGCTCAGGATATATTTATGTCTCCTAAATTCAGAGTTTATACAAATAATGATGTAGTAGGTGTAGAGCTTGGGGGAGCTTTGAAGAATGTTATAGCTTTGTGTGCCGGAATATCTGATGGATTGGGCTTTGGAGATAATACCAAAGCAGCCTTGATGACCAGAGGAATTGCAGAAATAACCAGGCTGGGTATTGCACTTAATGCCAGTGCTCATAGTTTTGCAGGCTTGGCAGGTATTGGTGACCTTATAGTAACCTGCACAAGCATGCACAGCAGAAATAGAAGAGCAGGAATACTGATTGGCCAGGGGAATTCAGTACAGGAAGCCATTAATAAGGTAAAAATGGTTGTAGAAGGTATAACTACTACAAAAGCTGCATATAAGCTTGCGCAACGAGAAAGTATAGTTATGCCCATAACCTCCGAAGCCTATGACATTTTATTTAATAACAAGAATCCCAGAGAAGCTGTTGATGATTTGATGACCAGGGATAAAACTTTTGAACTAAAAGGGATTTTGTAATTCAAAGTTTACCTTTTTTTTATAACGTGAGGGGGATACACCAACTGTTTTTTTAAACATCCTGTAAAAATTCGAATAATCATTAAACCCGCAAACAGCAGATGCTTCAGTTGCACTGTATCCCTCAGAAAGCACTCTTTTAGCTTTTGATATCCTTTTATATAATATATAATCATGTATATTGCTTCCTGTATATTTTTTAAAAAGTCTGCTCAGGTAATATTTGTCTATAAAAAACTTTTTCCCAAGAGCGTCAAGGGATAAATTTTCTTCGGCATTTTTATCAATATAATCCATTATTAATCTTAACTTTTCCGGAATATCACTGTAATCACAGTTTTTCTGCATTGCATTATATATTCTATTAATATAGACAAGAAGATCCAGAAAGGCAGTTAGTTTGATTATACTGGAACCTGCAGAAACACTTTTTTGTAATTGACCGATCTTATATAGAAACTCAAGAATGTGGTTTGACTGTTCATTATCCAGGTTTATTCTGTTAAATTCACCTTTTGGCCTGTTAATAAAGCAATCGAGTAGATTAAAATCATCAGGACTTAATAAACCTACTATTGATGAATCAAAATGAATAACTATCCTTTCATAGGCTTCACCTGGAAACACAGATGGCTTATGAATTTCTTGATTATTCATAAAAATTAAATCTCCGTAATGTAATTGGTATACTTTATTTTCTATAAAATAGTTTACTTTACCTGAAATAAAAAAGTATATTTCAAAATATTCATGAAGATGAAAATCCATCCCATGATACTTATTAGTTTTAGAATGGGAATAATTTATTTTACCCGAAGGATTTTTATAATATTCTGAAAGCATAGTCATAAACCTCCATTTTGGTGCCTGTTGTATTTGGTGCCCGGCACCAAATACAACAGGCACCAAAAGACAACTAAAACAATATAATAGCCAATAAAAGCAAAGATTATGCTTTAATTATATAATATAATAGCAAGTATAGTATATACTTTAATAAAATGTTATAAATAATTTTTACAGGAGGGAAAAAATGGACAAGAATGTAATCGCTGCTCAACTATATACTCTGAGGGATTTTACCAGGACTCCAGCAGATATTGAAAATACTTTAAAAAAAGTTAAAAAAATAGGTTATGATGCGGTGCAGGTATCAGGTATGGGACCTATAGATCCTGTTCAATTGAAAGACATTGCTGATAAAGCAGGCCTGAAAATAGTTGCAACCCATATATCTCCTGATCGGCTTAAAAATGATTTTAATGCTCTGGCTAAGGAACACATATTATGGGATTGTAAGTATATTGGTATAGGCAGTATGCCTCCCGAATATCCAAGAAATAAAGAAGGGTTTAAAGCATTTGCAAAGGATTTTTCTAAAATAGCAAGACAATGTGCGGATAGAGGATTGAGTTTTATATACCACAACCATAAGTTCGAATTTGAAAAATTTGATGGTGTAACAGGTATGGAAATCCTATTAAATGAAACAGACCCTGAAGTATTTAATTTTGAGGTTGATACTTACTGGGTGCAGGCCGGAGGCGGAGAACCTGCAGAGTGGATTAGGAAAGTAAAAGGGAGAATGGATGTAGTGCATTTTAAAGATATGGCAATAAAGGAAAATAGTCAGGTTTATGCCGAGATTGGTGAAGGAAATCTCAACTGGGGTTCTATTCTAGAAGCATGTAAGGATACTGGTGTTAAATGGTACTGTGTTGAGCAGGATGTATGCCTCCGTGATCCATTTGAAAGTCTGGCAATAAGTCTTCAAAATATGAAGAAAATGTGACATATGCCTGTGTATTTTAATATAAAAGGAGGCTGTTTCCATGAGCAAATTTATTATTAGTGCTTTTGCAGATGAAATTGATACTAATTTAACAACACAAATGAATGTACTTGAACAGCATGGGATCAAATACATCGAGATGAGAGGTGTAAACGGTAAAAGTGTTGTTAAGTACACTACTGAAGAAATGAAAGAAATAAAGAAGCAGCTCGATGATAGTGGATTTAAAATATCAGCTGTTGGCTCACCCATAGGGAAAATAAACATTAAGGATTTATTTGAACCGCATTTGGATCTTTTTAAACATACATTGGAATTGGCAAAAATATTGGAAACCAAATATATCAGGATGTTTAGTTTTTTTATTCCCGAAGGAGAAAACCCGATAAAATACAGGGATGAAGTAATGGAAAGATGGCAGAAATTTATCAAAGCAGCTGATGGGTATGAGCTTGTACTTTTGCATGAAAATGAAAAGGATATATATGGCGATACCCCCGAAAGATGTCTTGATCTTTTTAAGAGTATGAATTGCAATTATTTGAAAGCCATATTTGACCCGGCCAATTTCGTCCAGTGTGATGTTGAAACTTTCCCCCATGCATATATGATACTAAAAGACTATATAGAGTATTTACATATTAAGGATGCGTTATCAAGCAATCACAGTGTAGTACCTTCAGGATATGGAGATGGCAGAGTTAAAGATATTCTTATAGATTTATTTAATAGTGGTTACGAAGGCTTCCTATCTTTAGAACCCCATCTAGGTTCTTTCAAGGGCTTTTCGGAGCTTGAACCCAACTCAAATATCAATGATATGCCTGAAGGAGGTCCAAAGCAATTTGCCATTGCTGCTAATGCATTAAAGAAAATAATTGATGCAGTAATAAAATAATATAAAGGTGGAGAAATGTATGGAAAAGGTAAGAATAGGTATAATTGGTTTAGGCCATATGGGAACAGGCCATGCCAGGTATATATTTAATGGTCAGATACCTCAAGGTGTCCTTACAGCAGTGTGTGACACAGATACATCACGACTTGAATTTGCAAAAAGAGAATTCGGGGATAATGTGCAACGGTTTGATAATCCGGATTTATTTTTTACAAATGCACCTGTTGATGCAGTTATAATTGCTACAGTACATTACTCGCATCCGGAACTTGCAATTAAAGCGTTTAAACATAATCTGCATGTACTTGTTGAGAAACCAGCAGGTGTTTATACAAAACAGGTACGTCCTATGAATGAAGCTGCAAATAGCAGTGGGAAAGTTTTCGGTATAATGTATAACAACAGAACCAATCCTGTATACCAAAAAGTAAGGGATTTGATTACAGCAGGTGAGTTAGGAGAAATTAAAAGAACGAACTGGGTTATTACTACATGGTACCGAACACAAAAATATTATAACTCAGGAGGTTGGAGAGGTACATGGTCAGGTGAGGGAGGTGGCGTGCTCCTAAATCAGTCCCCTCATCAGTTGGATCTTTGGCAGTGGGTATGTGGTATGCCCAAAAAGGTGAGAGGTTTTTGCCACTATGGGAAATATCATGATATTGAAGTTGAAGATGATGTTACTGCCTATGTTGAATATGAAAATGGAGCTACAGGTACCTTTATAACATCAACAGGTGAAACTCCTGGAACAGACCGTCTTGAAATTGCTGGAGACAGGGGGAAAATTGTTGTTGAAAACAACACTATTACATTCTGGCGTTTAAGGGAATCAGAAAGGGAATTTATTAGAGATTTAACTAAAACCGTAGGTTCGCCTGAATGTTGGAAATGTGAAATACCGTTCAGCGGGTCCACTACAGGACATGCAGGTATTACCGCAAATTGGGTTGAAGCAATTACCAGAGGAACACCTTTACTAGCACCAGGTATTGAGGGTATAAGGGGCCTTGAAATATCAAATGCAATTTATCTGTCTTCCTGGATTGACAATTGGGTTGAAATTCCGGTAGATGAAGACCTTTTTTATGCTAAACTTCAGGAAAGGATAAGAGAGTCAAGCCAAAAATAAATTGTATGTACCTCCTATTAATTGGTGCATTTATCAAATCTGAAGAAATATTTACCAGTGGCTATCGTTACGGTGCTTAGAGCCTTTAAATTCAGCTGCGGGCAAAATCAAACTCATAAAATAATCTGAACAAAAGAATTGTAATTATTTTGTTCAAACACTGATTTTGCTAATCCTTCGCTCGGATTAAAAGGCTCTACAGCACCTACACTTATGCCCTTTACCAATACTTTCTTCAGATAAATTAAATGCACCTTCTATTAATCCTTCAAAACATATGCTATTATTAACATATGATGCTTTATATATTAATAATATAGTTTTCCTTCATTAAGAAAATTAAGGATGCATTGAAAGGGGTTTTCACTATGAGAGAATTTCAGGTTTTATTGTATACTGTAAATGGAGATATATTCGGCACTTATGCAGATGAAGTAGTTGAAATTATAGATAGTAAAGGTTTAGCTGACGGCTTCATTACTGTAAGAGATGTAAGAGTCCCGGTTATCAAACTTGGCACATTTTTAGGTAAAGGTGACACAACTGTTTCAACTGATTCGAAAGTAATTCTTGTAAACCAGAATGGCCATTATGTAGGATTTCTTGTTGACAGTGTAACAGAACTTATAAGACTTCAGGAAAACTCCGTACACAATGCACCAGAAATACTAAAAACTCCTGAAAACAGGTTTATAGTAAAATTTGGTATTGCTGGGGAACAGCCGTTTCCAATAATCAAGCTTTCATATATTGATGTTGAGCGCGTTTATTGAATAAAAAGAAATATATATCAGGGGCTGTCGTTATTTCCTTAGATTTATTAGGGACATACCTCAACGTAAAACGGATATTACCTGCTAGAGAGAGGTACGTCCCCTAACCTTACTCAAATTTTCCGCTAATGAAGTAATCCATTAATTTGCAGCCAGTTCCTACGAATAGTCCGCTTTTTTTAGCTTCAAATTCGTCATAGCAGGAGACAGCAGAATATGAAGGTTCACATGATTCATTATTAATGCCTTCACCATACATTACAAATGGTACAGGATCTGATGCGTGAGTTCTTATAGCCAGTGGAGTGGGGTGATCCGGGAGCAAAAGCATTCTGTAATCTCCAATATTTTTGAGGCCTGCAAGAAGCCGTCCAATTACTTGCTCATCAATTAATTCGATAGATTTTACCTTGTTGTCAATTTCATATCTATGTCCACATTCATCAGGAGCTTCAATGTGAATATATACAAAATCTTGACCGGCTTCAAGTTCATTTAATGCAGCATCAGCTTTACCGGCAAAATTAGTATTCAAATTACCTGTTGCCCCTTGTACATTTATAGAACTAAGCCCCATGCATATACCAAGTCCTTTTACTAAATCAACAGCAGATATAACTGAACCCTTTATACCATACTTTTCGTAAAATCCCGGTACCGAAGGTTTTTTGCCTTCTCCCCATAACCATATGGAATTAGCTGGGTTTAAACCGCGTTTTAATCTTTCTATATTGATTTTATGTCCCTTCAATATATTATAGCTGTCCTCCATCATTTTGAACAAAATAGAGGAATTTTTACCTTCAGGAATGAATGAAGCAATATTTTTACCCGAAATATCATGCGGAGGAGTAAGCTTGAAGCCATCTGGTGCATTTTCCCAAACCATACAATGCCTGTAACTTACTCCGGGATAGAATGAAATTTCAGATGATTGGAAATAATTGTTGATTTCCTTTATCAATTCTGCTCCTTCTTTAGAAGATATTTCGTCTGAACTGTAGTCCACCATGGTTTTATCCATATAATTATCTCCATCAGAAAGTGTTACCAGATTACATCTGAAAGCCTTATCGTTATCACCAAGTTTTATGCCCATACTTACTGCCTCAAGGGGAGATCTTCCTGTGTAATACTTTTCAGGGTCATAGCCCATTACAGAAAGGTTGGCTACATCACTGCCGGGAGCCATGCCATCAGGAATTGTTTTTACCATACCTGAGATGCCCTTTGATGCAATATAATCCATATTGGGCTTAACTGCACATTGTAAAGGGGTTTTACCACCAAGTTGCGGTACGGGATAATCAGCCATACCATCACCAAGTATAACTATATATTTCATATTTTTATTTTCCTTTTCAAAATATTTTATATTAATATATTACCATTTTGATTAACAAGCTTATAACTTATATATTATAGCAGAAACTTGCATCTGAGGCAAAGAAAAATTGCAAAATAAAAACAAATTACGTATAATATATAAAAGAATATTTTGCAAGCTTGGGAGTATGTTGTTATGAAGAAAATTACTGGTTTATTTGAACAAAAATTAAGATTAAAGGGATATAGGGTTACAGGTCAACGGCAAGCTGTGCTTGATGTTATTGTAAATAATGAGGGTAGACATCTATGCAGCGAGGAAATTTACGAACTTGTAAAAGCGGATTTTCCTGAAATTGGTTTAGCAACGGTTTATAGAACACTTTTTCTCTTAGAAAACATGGGGATTATTTACAAAATAGACCTGGATGACGGTAAAGGAAGATATGAGCTGAATAAAGGCGGGGAGGATCATCTTCATCATCACTTAATATGTACTGAATGCGGCTCCATTTCTGAAGTTAATTATGATCTCCTGGAATTTTTGGAGGAGCAGATTTATAATAAAAACGATTTTTTAGTGAAAAACCATAGTGTTAAATTTTATGGTATTTGTGGAAAGTGTTTAAAAACTTTGCCGTAGAAAAAAGACAGCCATACTGGATATAAAGATAGTAACAAAGGGGTTCATGG
>DAOSDD010000034.1:0-24196 GCA_035362115.1 Clostridiales bacterium
ATATTAGAATAAAAAGGGTGAGATAATGAGCGACATTAAACTTAATATATCAATTAAAGAAGAAAACAATATTTTGTTTAAGCGATGTATACGTAAACTTTTAGAGTCCACATTTATTGTGGGCGATAAAGATGAAAAACTATATGCATTTATCTCAAGAGAATCTAATAGACAAGATATTTCGGACTATCTGCGAATGATTGGTTTTGATGTATTAGTAGATACTAATGTGAAGATTGCTATGCTAAAGACACATGAAGCAGATGAAGATGTTGTAGGCCTTAAGAGAGCAAATATTTTAACCTTTACAACAGAGCAATATCATTTGCTTTTGGTTCTTTGGGAGGTTTATCTGGAGAACCTCGGATATAATGAAGAAAATTTAGTTATGCGTGGTGATCTGATTGATAAAATTAAAGCTTATGAGGTTGATATAGACAGTAGAAGATTGTCTGCAGCAATGGATTTATTTAAACGATATAACTTAATCGATTTTGATACAAAGGATAAAACAGAAGATGCAATCATCACCCTGTATCCTTCGTTACAATTTGGCTGGGATATGGCACAGTTTCAGACCGTATCGGCTGAATATATGAAAGATGGAGGATTACAAGAGGAGCAGGAAGACTTGGAAGAAGAGGAGGATGAGGAATGATATTATTAAAATCCGTTCGTCTGGTGAACTGGTATGGCTTTAATTATATAACAGTTCCCATTGGATACTTTTCTTTAATTGCCGGGAAAAATGGTAATGGTAAGTCGGTTCTGTTAGATGCTATTAAGTATGCTCTATATGGAGATACAGTATTTAATAAATCCACAGAGAACAAAGGAAGCAGAACTTTGTCTTCTTACACCAGAGGATTATTGGATGCAACGGCGGGAACATATATGAGGCCTGCAGACCAGTTTCCGAATGTATATACTCACATCGTATTAGAGATGTTTGAGGAAGAAATGAAACGGAATTTTGTGCTTGGTACTGTAATAGAGACAAATTCTGCAAATGGTCTTATTGCAAATCGCTATATTATTGAAAATTCAAGGTTAACTGATGTAGATCATGTATATGAAGAAAATGGCTTGACCATTCCATATGATGGTATTGAATTACAGAAAAAATACGGCTTTAAGATGCTGGACGCAATGGCTGGTATTGGAAAGTTTATGCAAAGGACGGGGTTGAGATTAAACACTCAACAGATAGTACCGTTTCGAAGGAAACTACGCAGTATTATGTCTTATGACCCAGATGCGAAGATAGACCAGTTTATTAGAGAAAGTGTCCTTGAAGAGAAAAAGGTAGACTTTTCAAAACTGGTAGAAGCCAAGAATAATATTGAAACATTGAATACCACATTTGAGAAAATAGATACAGAGATCAAAGAACTTGAGGAAATACTTGCTTTGTTTGATGGATTGCAGAATGCCAGAAATACTATTATTACTGATGATGTGAAAATTGCTTATAGAGAGCTGCTTGTAATCAGACGAGATATTGATGAAGCGATAAAATCTATTGATCTGGCAAAGAGACAATTGGAAGAGGATGGTAAAAAGCTGGAAGTGATTCAAAAACAAGAAAAAGATATTCAAGGCAGGCTTAAAAAAGTGGAAGACAGCTTAGATGCTATGGATTGTATAAAGGCAATTCGTGCTGCTGAGGAACGAGTGGAAAAACTTACTTCGCAGAAAGAGGAATTAAATCTAGAGAGAAAAAACTTAGAGGTATTCCAAACAAAGATAAGTGAATTAATTAATTGGTTTGATGAAAAAAATATATCTGTTAATAACCGGTTAATTTTATCATCGCTTACAGCAACCGAATACACGGCAGCTCAAAAAGCAAATGGTATTAAGGCATTCTCAGTTCAAATTCAAAATGTGAGAGATGATCTCTTGGCAGCAATCACAAGACTTCGGGATGAGACAAATAAGAATCGATCTATGCAGATACAGCAGCAGAGATTAATTGACGATTGCAATGACAAAAAAACTACCTTCTCCGAAATCCCGGATTATGTTGCATTAAAGGATGAAATAAATAAGGAATTTGCTAAAAGACATATCCGTTCAGAAGCAAAGTTTGCCTGCGAATATGTAATTGCACTTAAGGATGAAAGATGGAGAGATGCGATTGAATCTTTTCTTGGCAAGAGAAGGTACACGATTCTTGTGGAACCGGAATATTACGATATTGCAGATGATGTGTTAAATGAATCTCCACACAGATATGCACATTTATTTAATACAAAATTATTAATGAAAAAGAAACTGTCTCCTGAAGAAGATTCGGTTGTGCGCTATATTGAAGTAAAAAATTCTGTGGCAAAACAGTATTTTGAATACCAATTAGGTCGCATGCATGCAGTGACAAAGGAACAAGTTCGTAATTTTGAGAATGCTATTTCTAAAGAGGGAAGGGTATCCGTTGCTATGGATAGTTACTTCCTGCAATTTGATAGAATACGTTTTTATTGCTTGGGACAGGAGACAATAGAGCTTAATCGAATTCGTGCAGAAAAAAGATTACAGACTCTAGTTAAGGAAGGGGAAACCTTACGGGAACGGACACATGAACAGGAACAGAAGAAAGGGTATTTAGAGACAGCGCAAAGATATTTTGGCAACTATAATTATGATGCATATCAGATGTGTGAGGATATTTTGCGTAAATGTGAGGTAGCAGCCAAGGAGCTTGAAGACTTGAAACAAGCGCAGCAAAATAATATGGAATATCTGGAAATGAATCAGCTTTACACAAAGTATAAAGGAGAGCTTGAAGCAAATGGCAAAGAGCGTGGTAAAGTTCAAGAATCTCAGGTAAAGATGAATACACAACTGGAAGTAAATCAAGAAAAGGAGATAGAAAAGACTAAAGAGTTAGAAAAATATAATGGTATTATGAATGAATACCAAAGACAGAATTATGATGTATATAAAAAGGCCATTGAAGATTATGACAAATATATATCAAATGACGAAACTGGTACCGGTGGTACTTTAAAAGATCGTGAACGAGCCGAGCGTAATCTTAAGGACGCTGGAAAAAAACTGATAGGTGCGCAGTCTATTTATAACGCTCATAGAAACGTAGAAAGTAGACTTTTAACCGGAGAGGATCAACGTTTTTCATATGAGGCAAGAAAAACTCAAATTTGGATGGATGATCTCCAAGAAATCAAAGAAAAACTCAAAGAGCAGACTAGACGATACGAGGAAATATTCAAGAACGAATTTGTACTGACGGTAATGAAATCATGTGAAAGCGCAATAGATGACTTGAAATTAATCAATGCAGAACTTTCCAGATTAAAATTCAAATCAAAATATGAGTTTGAAGTGAAATATGTAAAAGATGGTTCTGATTATGAGAAGATCTTGGAGTATGCAAAGTATTTAAAGGAGCGTCAGGAGTTAGGAATAACTTCAACTCAAATGACATTATCGACACTTACTACATTCACTGATGATGAAGGAATTGAATTAGAAAAGGAAATTCGTAAAATTATTAATCGCATTATTGACAGTAATGATAAGGAGCAAATTGAAAAATATGCTGATTACAGAAACTATATGGTATACGAAATTTTACTTACAAATGATGTGTTAAATAAGGCTAAACTTTCCAAACAATCTGGTTTTAATTCGGGGGCTGAAGTACAGATTCCATATATGTTGATTTTATTATCTGCGTTATTGATGATATATAATGACAAATTAAATTCTACAAGACTTGTGTTTATAGATGAGCCATTTGCTAAGATGGATCCTATTAATGTTAAAATTATGCTTGATTTTATGAAGAAACAGAAGCTGCAGATGATTTTCTGTTCACCGGATAAGACAGAGTTAATTGGTAATGAATGTAATGTAATTCTTCCGGTGCTTAGAACAAGATCAAATTTAATGGAAATAGGAATTGTTGAAATCCATGAGGAGTGTAGCCTATGAATTGGGAAGAGAAGATACTTGTTTCTCTGGTAGAAAAGTATCGGGGAAGCAAGAAAGATACCGGGGATAATAAAACCAACCGCAGAACTCAGGTAAAGCCAGATAGACTTTATAAGAAATATAAGGCAAATGATGGTGATTTCGATGTAATCACTACAATAAACCATACAGTGGAGAAGCTCTGCAGGATAGGTTTTCTAACCCGTGATCAAGAAAAATTTGGTACACTGCTTCAATGTATTTATCTTGTGGATGAGCAGATTGAACAGGTTGAGGATTATCTACATAAAAAGTATGGTTTTATTCCGAAAGGAATGAAGAAAAATAATGTCCAGGATATCATTTCCAAATATCATGACTTATCAGAAATCTGTAGTATGGAATGCGAACGCTTGCGAAGGGAGCTTGATAGAAATAAAATCCCAAATGATTATGAAACACTTCCTAAAATATTAGATGCGGTTGCTTTTATAGAGAATAATCGAACAGAATTGTTTGTAAGAGAAGCTTCTATGAAAGTTTATGGGGATTCGAAATATTTTGAAGAGAATACATTGGTACCGGTTTGCCAGATGCTTCGCAAATATAAAAATAAACCATGTAACACAGATGAACTGATGGACGAAATTTTATCAGACTATATGATAAAAAAAGAACCTCAAAGATTTAGCATTAAAGGTGATTTTATATTATCTATTTACGGAAAGGAACTGGATTTTAGCGTACTTCCGGATGGCATCGAGCTGGATAGTAATTCTCTTAAAAAAATTGATTGTATCAAGATAAGAACGCAGAAATTTATGACGATTGAAAATAGAACTTCTTATCTGAGATATTCTGCTCCTGATACAGTCACATTTTACCTGGGAGGATATGCAAATCGTTTTCAACGTGATTTTATAAAAAAAGTATATGATGATAATCCTGATATAAAATTCTTGCACTTTGGTGATATTGATGCCGGGGGATTTTGGATTCATCATAATCTTTGCGAAATAACGGGTGTTAATTTTAAGACATTTTGTATGTCGAAGGACGAACTTTCACAGAAACAATATGAAAGATGTCTCCATCGATTAACAGGCAATGATACTGTTAGACTACAAGAATTGAAGGAAATGAGAGCGTATGCAGATACTATTCAGTATATGCTTCAGCACAATGTAAAAATGGAACAAGAGATTATTAGTTTAGAGCTGATGAGGTAAAGAATATTATAGCGTTTTTAAGTATTTATAAGTATATTTTTCATGCTATAATCAGCGGTGAATTTATTAAAAATAAGTGTTGAGCGCAGATTAACTGAAAATATACCCTTACACCAAGGGGGTGCCAGGCACGATGGTCATCATTATTGCACACTCAGGGCACGTTGAAGCAGCAATTCTGATGACGTATTGTGGTTCTGATAAGGAATAATGGGCTTTGACCACAACATATAGTGGTTTGAGAGTGAAAATAGGGTCAAAAATCAGTGAAAAAACACCGTTTTTTGACCCTTAAAAACAAGGCGTTTGACAGATGACATTGGATGTTTGGAGATATTTGAAGTGAAGATGGGTAAATTTGGTTGATATTATAGTAGGCGAATTATATACTATAGATGAACATTTGTATATTTATGTGAAGTAAAATTATGCTAAAGGAGGATATATAATGATTATTTGGTTAAATGGTGCATTTGGTTCTGGAAAAACGACATGTGCCTTTGAATTAAATAGAAGACTTCCTAATTCGTTTGTTTATGACCCTGAAAATATCGGATATTTTATCCGTAATAATACACCAAAAGAGATTCACAAGTCTGATTTTCAAGACCATGGACAATGGCGATTATTTAATTATGAAATGTTAAAATATATTGCCACGGAATATTTGGGTATAATTATTGTACCCATGACCATCAATAATCATCAATATTATGAGGAGATAATCCAAAGACTCATAGATGACGGTATAATTCTAAAGCATTATATTTTGTATGCTAATAAAGAAACCATATTAAAACGATTGAATAAACGACTTGAACGAGGTGAAACTTGGGCAAAATCTCAAATTGATCGTTGTATTGAAGTTTTTGATACTGAAATTACTGAAGAAAAAATCATAACAGATAATAGAAATATTGACTATGTCGTTGAAGAAATTGCAAAAATAAGTGGAGTAACTCTTTTGCCAGACAAAAGAACATTTTTGAAAAAAGGGGTTGATAGAGCAATAACCTTAATAAAACATATACGTTAATAAATGGATTTTATCAATTACGACGCATATATCAAGTATTATGCGCAACTAATAAGATATAAAGAAAATGCAAACTATAGATGTATTAGAGTATAAAGAATTCTAATGCATCTATTTTTATATAAAGAAAATTATATACAGAATATAAAGCTGGTGAAGTTTTAGGTCAAGAAGACCTTAGCGAACTTCGCCATTTTTGGTACTATAAAAAGTGTAAATGCCCCCTGTGTTAGGATAGTTGTCGTAAGATAAATTTTATAGTATTCTCGTAATAAGAGAGAATTAACAGGAGACGACTATGCCAAAAGATAACAGAAATAAGAGAATGTACACCGAAGAACAGAGAGAAGCCCATGCAGAGCGTTGGACAAGAGAAACACGTAATTGGAAGTTACCAGATATTGTAGCATTAAACCCTACAGAGGAAATAAAAGAGATAGCCAAAAAGCAGGATAGTCTGGCTTGAATAAAAAAAGTAGCTTTTATGCCGCTTATCAGAACTTTTAAGAAATCAGAACTTTTTTCAACTGGTCCCTGAATAAAAAGTTTCCAGTCATCTTCAATGATAGAAAAAGTTCTGATTTTCCTTCCATACTTCTATACAAATCCCTTCCGGGTAATTCCAATGAAATCCCTTAGTGATCCATCTTTATTTTTCCATTTTCTAGAGACCTCTTTATCATTTTCGCCTGCCATTGTTGCAAATGCCTCTGCTTTCATACGGTCTGTAACCTCTAGGTACACTTTTGTCGTATCTAAATCGGCATGACCCAAATATTCGGATATCTGGACGATATTAATTCCATCCTCAAGCATATGTTCGGCTTTCGCATGACGAAATTGATGGGCATGAAGTGTCAATGGCACTTCCCTGCACTGTCTGTTTGCGATCTCCGCATATTTTCGAAGTGCTTTTCTGACTGCAGTCTGGCTGATTTTCTCATATTTCCCTTTATGTTTGGTATAGAACAGGTACGCATCCTTTTCCGGAAAGGCACCGTGAGTCTCAAGGATATATTTCTCAAGATGTCCAACCGATTTTGCAAGCAGCCCAAGTGTCCTTACCTTCCTACCCTTCCCGGTAAGTGTGATGCACGGTTTGGAAATATCCAGGTGGATATCATTTATGCGTAGGGACAGGACTTCATCCAGCCTAGCAGCCAGACTATACAGAAGAATCATCATAGCAAGATATCTACGGCTGGACTGCGTTGATGTATCAGGAGCTTCCAGAAGAGCTTTTACTGCTTCACGTGTGAGCCCACTGACATTTCTTCCTTTTTTCTTCATTCGCCGTATACATGTTGCCTCCGCAGGTAAATATCTGTATTCGGGTTCCTGCTTCCCAAGAAAGGATATAAATGAACGCAGTGCCCCAAGGCGGACGTTACAGGTATCATTGCTGTTTGCCTTTGTTGTCTTCAGCCAGCCCATCCACTCCTCAATAAGTTTTGCTTCAAAACAAGCTGCACAAAGAGTGGACGGAGTGACTTTTTTCTCATCCTCAAGCCATCCTATATATGAACCCAGAGCAATTCTATACCCATTCATGGTTGCTTCAGAAGATGTCAGGTTCATAGGGGCATAATCATTTAAAAACCGTGAGACGTATCGGGAGATCCGGATCCCATCAACCTTTGCCGAACGTTTCATCATCCACCTCCAAATCCGGGATGATGCACTCCATGCCTCCCCCTGTTTTCTCTTCTATCAGCTCGTAGAACTTTGGAACTTTCCGGTAGTAATACTGTGTGCTTTTCAGACCAGTGTGTCCCATGCTTTTGGGCAGCATCACAAACCTGTAAAAAAAATCAGAATCTGTTCCATCCCATCTGTTCAGGTTCTCAGTTGCATAATTATGGCGGAAAGAATACGGAACAGCCCTTTTAGGGCCTCCGGATTTCAACACCAATGTCCTGAAGGTTTCCCGAAGCCATTGCGCAGTATGGCATCCGCCTGAAAACCCCGGGAAAAAGTATTCCCTGTCCGGGTAAATGCTGCGGATATGGCTGTCAAATTCTTTTGCCAGTTCCAGCATGCTGTCATGAAGAACAATTCTATGTTGGATGCCTCTTTTCGTTCTCTCAATACTGACGATTCCTGTACTGAGATCAACGTCTTTCACCCGGAGCCACCGAACCTCAAAAGGCCGCATTCCCGTACTGAAAAGGAAACGGAAGATTACCGGGATTACCATTTTTCTATTCCTTCCGGATATAGAATGATTCCGCATGGAAGAAATATGATCACATTCATAAAAGGAGCGCTCAAGTTCTGTATGAGTTAAAACCGTGGGGATGTACGTGCATTTTCCCCATTTGGGAAGGGCTGGAATGGAGATGTCAGCCTTTCCTCTGTTTATTAGATAGCCCAGGAATCCCATGGCCGGATTAACCCGTGCCCTGCAGCTGTTGTTGGTCTCAGTGTCTTTCTTGGCACACCAGCTGTTGACCATTTCCTGGGTCAGTATGCCGTTTCCGTCATCTAATCTGTCGCAATGGGTATCAAATGCATGAAGCAACGGTTCAATGGTGTCTGACCATGTACCCAAGTCCATGCGCCATTTTTTATATTCTATGAATAAGGGCGAAAGAAAAGACTTATAATTCCTCATCCTCGAACACCTCCCTGCTGACCGGAAAATCCTCTATAGAAAGCGCACATTCCTTCAAATGGCGAAAATCCGTGTTCAGATAGTCATCGAGTGCCCTCGGACTTGAATGTCCAAGGATTTCTGTGATGATTGGCTGCGGCACATCATTTTCAAGCATCTTTGCCACAAGGCGGTGCCGGAAAATATGCGTTCCCCGGCGGTCTCCCTTTTGCGTGCGTATTCCTGCGGTATCAAAAATACGGTTCGAAATTCTCTCGATACCTCTAGCTCCAATTGCCCGGAAAGGAGATCTTAACGTTACAAAAATATACGGTATGTCAGCCGCAGGGCGTTCACAGGTTAAATAATCGTAAAGCGCATTTCCTACAGCAGGGAGGAGGGGAAGCCTGACGGGAATCCCGGTCTTTTGCTGAGTGACATTTATCATTTCTGAACCCCAGTCTATGGATAAAAAGTCCAAACCTGCTATATCGCTTCTCCTAAGGCCCGTATACAGCAACAGAGAGCCGACAGCCTTTTCACGGAAAGACAACCCTGAGGCCCCTGAAGTCAACACTTCCGAAACAGACCCGGCTTCTGCCTCTGTCATGTACTGGATGTTTTTTCTTCCACTGCGGATCCGGGGGATGTATCCCTGTATCCTGATGCAGGATGCTTCATCTACGTTGACGCCGCATTCAAGGATATCCTTGATGTACAGGCAATATCTATGCGAAAACAATACACCGTTTTTATTCTTTAATCCTTCCAGCACATCATTTTCTGTAACAGTTAAAAGGTTGCTGCATCCTGCCTTCTGCAAACGCGAAAAAAACCCCCTGCCTGCATACAGCCTTGATGCTTTTGTAGACTCACCAACTCCTTTCTTGTCACAAAACTGTTCATAACAGTCCAGCAGACATTGAAACTCCGGGCACAGGCTTTTATTAGCCTTTGTCTGGACTTTGATATGCACTCTTCTTTCCGGGAATCTATTGTCCAGATCAAAGTTTGCGACTAAATTTATCCGCGATTTTCTTTTTATTGCCTCCCAGCCTGTCCGTTCTCCGATATAGTCAGTGCATACGTCATCATATGAATTCCATGTGTTATTCGGATGTTCTGTGATGAAACCAACAGCGCTCTTTACTAATCCAATGTAGCTGGAAGAGTATCCCAAATTCGTCATATATCTGATCAGCTTCGGATAGGCTTCCTTTAAATGTGTGATATCCATCTTCTATCCCTCCTTCATGAAATAAGGATAGCGGAAATCTTTTGTAAAAACTAGACTGATAATCAAAATGTTTACATTGTATGATAGAAGGTTGACTATCACCAGGCTGAATGAAATCAGAACTTATATCATAGCCGGCAATGCTAAAGACCACATTTTCATGCCGGATGTTCTGATTTCTTAAAAGTTCTGATAAGCGGTGAAATCAGAACATTCTGATTTTGCCGCGAAAGCCTCTTGACAATGAGTTACGGCATGTTAGGCTGATATGCTAGGCATCAACCATGCTCCAGAGCCCTTCTCCTTGTTCATCATGGGGGATGCCGGTGATGCCTGTAGACATGCCGGTGGAGGCTCGTTGTCAAGAGGATCGTGGAATAAATGCGGAAAGAATGTATGACTACAGAATACAGATTAGAATCTTCCGGAATGGCAAAAAGCGGATTGAATATAAAACAGGGCAACTGCCCTTTTAAATAAAAAACTAGAGGTAAAAAGTGTCTGCAAGCCACTATTTCACTGCTAAAAAAGGCGGGAATATGGAACTTGCAATACTATGGAAAATGGAGTTGCAATACTATGGAAAATTATTTTGCAACTTTATTCAAAAAGTACTTGCAAAAAACAGCCTCATGATTATAATATAACAGATACGGAATATTTTTAATAATTACGGGTTTGGAACAGTATTTCGGATGCATCCGGGTTCTTCACCAATTTTGGTTGGTTATCTTAACCTATTTGTCTGTACAAATTTATGGTATCATTATACCTTGTCCCATTACATTGATGATTGACAAAATCCTATTTACCTTCTTCATTTAAAGATAACCATTGTTTTTTTATTTCTTTCATAAAAACAATCAAATAAATAACTCCCCATAGTACTCCTAGCAATATTGTCTCGAATAAGCTACCAATTATAATATCTAAACGAATAAAATATTTTATATGATAGAATAATAAACCTAGTAAGACGTTTACTATTGTTATAAACCCTATATTTTTCCAAGGCAATATTTTTATAAACCTAACTTGTACAATCTTGGCAGTAAAAATCAGTTGTACTAAATTGATAATAAACTGACTTAGAAATGTTGCAATTGCTGGCCCAATAAATCCTATAGCCTTGAATAAAATATAATTAAAAACTATATTTAATACGAGTGAAATAATAGAACTGTAGAATATGAATTTTGTCTTACCTTTTGCATTAAGTATCATTCCAAAATAAGTACACCTTAATAAGAGAACTATAGTATAAATTCTAAAAACTGATACACCTGGTAAATATTTTTCAGAATATAATAGTGTAATAAGATCTGGTGCATATGTGAAAAATCCGGTAGCGAGAAAACAAATTATCAAATATGATAGAGTCGTAGCGCTTCCCCACAAATTTACTGCTTCTTGATGCTGATTATTCTTTAGCAGTCTAGCTAATTGAGGTAATAAAACTGCTGTCAGTGATGTAGCTACAATTGTAATAGGCATTTCTTTAGAGGCATTGGCAAAAATCGCTAGTTGCTCCGTATTAAAAAACTTACCAATCATCAATTTATCAAGTTCAATATTTAAAGTACCAGCAACAGAAGCTAGTCCTAGAGGAATCGAAAACGACAACACATTTATAATAATCCATTTATCAAATTTAATTGTTAACTTACTTGCTATATTCTTTACAATGACATAAACACTAATAGCAAATATAGCTTCGACAAAAACAAATAGAATCATATATACATGAAAATCCCAGTTGTATAATTGAGCAATAAAAATAAGAATTAGTAAAGCTATACTATTTGAAATTCTATAAAACATTATCATAGAAGTTTTCTTGTAAATAACTAAAACATTATCTACACTTTCCATAATGATTTTTGTCCATGGAAATATCGCGAATACAAATACGAAATTTTTAAGAAGTTCATTATTAAAGTACTTTACTATATAAGATATAGAACAAACTAAAATTAGATCTACCATGATACTCAAAATTGTACTAATTGTATAATATACAGATAGAAACTTATTTCTTTCATCATCATTTTCTGCACGTGCCAAAAAATAATTAATGCTATTTGGTAATCCTAACATAATTAATGATGTCATTAAATTTACAACTAATAATATTTGAGAATACGTTCCATATTCTTCCAATGTCCGAAATCGTGATAATAAAATAGCTGTTAACATTGATATTATCATAGTCATGACTTTTGAAACTGTTAGCTTTATTGCATCTTTTCCAATTCGATTGTCACTCAAGAATTATATACACCCCTTGTACAATATAGTATGCTCTCGAAAAGTCGGAGAGCTTTAAATTTGTATATTTCAAGGTTCAGCATTTTAGCTTCACCCCTACTTTTTAGTCAATTTTCCTTATAGAATTTCCAGATATGCGTTACCATTTTATTCTTGTATTACATTAATTTACCTCTTAAAGTTTATTACAATATCCTTCAAAACAATATTATGTAAACTAAATTTATTTTGGAGATATATGATTATGTTACGAGTGTGGATCCCTCATTTTGAATATCAGAAGAAACTTTATGTTAGGATGTCTATTCAATATGAAAAACAAAGGAGCAGGGTGGTTGAAATAATTAAGAGTATCTCGAAGCTCTACCTTCTCAACCTAGATAACCCGCTCCCTGTTATCAAGCCTTTATACCCCGATTTTGGCCGCTCCGCTAAAAATCAGCAAAGTATAATACGCTCACTTATATTAATGCTTGATCAACAAGTTTATTCTATCACAAAATGGTCCAAAAGGGTAGCCTCAGATACTCTAATTTTTTACATTTGTGGTTTTGAAGATAGAGCACCTATTGTAGCTTCTTATTATGACTTGCTAGTTCGTTTATGGATGAAAGAACGTAAATTTCACTTAAGCAGGAAGCTTAAGGTTAAGCATTTTGTCCGTAAACCAAGTAAAAAGCTTAAAGCTGGTCAAAAACTACCCCCTAAACATTCAGGTTCGGTTAAAAAATTAGTAAAAAAGGCGGTCAAAGGAAAACTCAAAAATTTCTGCCCAGAAAGAATCCTACAGAAGCTTTTAGCCCGCTGTGTCGTTGATACTTCCGCTCAAATGGGTATCCTAGGTAATAATAGCAATTTATCTGTTGCTTTTGACAGCTCTCCTTTTTATTCAGGTGCCAGCGATTATGGCGTCAAAGTCTGTGATTGTAAATCTAAAGGAATCTATAACTGTGAATGCCCAAGACGCTTTTCTGACCCTGATGCAAAATGGGGTTGGGATAGTTATCGTGAACAATGGTTTTTTGGAGATACACTTTTCAATGTTACAGCTTCTGATAGTCCTTACGATCTTCCCATCTCTATCAAAATAGTACAGGCCAGCCGTCATGATAGTATTTTAACAGTTTTCGCGCTTGATGATATTCATAATTTGTATCCCAATATTCGCTTTAGATATTTTATTGCTGATGGTGCTATGGATAATTACCCAACCTATGACCTTTTAAAATATTATGATATGCTACCTTTTATACTCATGGATTCCAAAACAAAGGCTAAACTTAACTATTCTCACCCTGATATTCTTTGTTTTGATGATAAGGGTCACCGTATATGCAATGGTGGTATTCCTCTTGTTAACTGGGGTTATTCTAATCCCAAAGGTATTAAATACCGTTGCTGGTTTGCTGTAAAAGGTTTGAGCCACCTGCAGATTGTAAATGCTCCAATAGTAGTTATGGCAATGTAGTGTATATTAAGCCTGACTTTGATCCAAGAATGTTTCCTCCTGTTCCTTGCTATTCTGAGGCATATAAAAATAAATTTAAAACCAGAACCTCTGTTGAAAGGTTTAATAAACGAATGTTTGAGGATTATGCTCTTAAATATTACGGTTCAAGAAGCTCCATGATGAGAGCATCTTTAGCTACTTTTACAGTTGTTAATATTCATTTGGATGCTTGGATTAAACACATATGCTTTAATTTTATCAATATAATCGAAAAACAAGCTGCATAATGCATAAAATAGTGAAATAGTTATATCATACCAGCACACCTTTACAAGGTTTGTTTGCTATGCTCTTTTTTCGGTTATCCTCTCGTAACAATATGCGGTTTTCAAAGATCCATGTTTAATGCTATACAAATATCTACTTATTTCCAAAATTAATTCCTGTATTTTCTTGTTGACTCCTTATCAACAGAATTTCCAGTTACTTTTCGAGAGTCTTCTTGATATTGGCTTGCGAAACCTATATCATAATATCACAGGAGTCTTTTTTACTCTAGGTAACACTACTGTTTATTCTATTCACCCCATCTCAGATGGAGGATTAATATACTGTTTCATTAACTATTATTTATTATACTATCTTTTTATGTTTGTACCAAAATTTAATTAATTTAGAACTCACTTATTTGTTCATTAGAATATCATATTGATCTACTTGTATCTTATACATCTCAGCATACTTTCCATTCATGTTCATAAGCTCGTCATGCGAACCTGATTCTACTAATAGACCATCTTCTATAAAAAATATTCTATCCACATTTTTCACATTAGCTAACCTATGAGATATTAATATTACAGTTTTATTGCTTGCAAGATCAAGTACCGAATTGAGTATTTCATTTTCTGCAATTGGGTCAAGTGCACTTGATGGTTCATCTAGTATTATTATACTACAATTTTTTACATATATTCTTGCTATAGCAAGCTTTTGTAACTCACCTCCAGAGAAAATTGCTCCTGTATTTTTAAATTCTCTTGTTAATACAGTATACATTCCCATTGATATAGAATTCACCTTATCATATAACCCCACAAACTTAAGAGCATTATTTACAAGTTTCTCATCTTCTGCCTTGTTAATCATAGGACGCATTAACACATTTTCAGCAATTGTCATAGCATATGTCTGATAATCTTGAAAAACTATTCCTATGTTGTTTCTCAAAGAGCTAACAGTATAATTTTGATATAAAGTATCATTTAATAGTATTCTTCCTTCTGTAGGATCATATAGTCGTGTTATCAGTTTAACAAGCGAGCTTTTTCCAGCCCCATTCCTACCTACAAATGCAACCTTTTCACCTGAAGATATCTTTATATTGATATTCTTTAACACGATTTTATCTGTGTTTGGATAAATAAAAGTTACATCTTTAAACTCAATTGACTGCACGTTAGTAGCATCTATACTATTGTGATTTTCACTAATTTGCGATGTGTAATTAATTAAACCTATAAAATTATCTATATATATGCTATTCTCATACAGCTTTGGAAATATATCTAGCAATTGAGATATTTGGTGAGAAAGCTGCTGTGAACTACTCCACAATGCAATAAAATCAGCGATACTTAAGCCCTTATCCAGAACTCTATATGATAAGTACAACATAATAGCTGAATTGACCCCAGACCCTAAAATACTATGTGACCCTAGGTATTTTGAAAGCTTTTTGCCATATGTCCCTATGAGTGAAATAAGGTTGTTTGAAGAAGTATTAAAAATAGATTTAATAAGCGATGAAAGCTTATCAAAAAGACGGATATCTTTTGCATATTCCCTTTGATAAAACACTCGTTGTGCATAACCTATCTCTCTTTCAAGCGGAATTTTCTCCTCATAATATTTATGCTGTATTTTAATAGTTTTTGTACTACAATAAAAGTATATTGCTACATTTGTAATAACAAACATAAGTATAATAGGATCTAAGCAACTAATTAAAGTCACCAATGCACCTATGCCAGATAAGCTTCCAATCAAAGATGAAAAAGTACTTAATACAGCAACTGCTCTACTGCCTGCTTGTTGAGTTGCAAGAGTAAATTTGTTAAAATATTCTGAGTCTTCGTAACATTCGTAATCCACTTCCATTGCCTTTCTAAATATTTCCATTTGCATTTTTTGTCTTAATATTTGTGTATTTCTAGGTATTATTCGTTGTTGTAACCAAATATTAATGAATGAATAGGTAATATTAACTATCGTTATCCCTAGTACAGATAATGAAACCACCTTAAAATTCGTACTTTTTGTTATCGTATTAACTACATGTCTTTGAAATAGAATATTAAATACAGAGATTATACTTGCCAAAATTGCATTTAAAATGGTAATAAATATGTGACTTGGACAAAATCTAGCCACGTATTTAAGCATCAACATGTTGTTTTGTATAACTTTTTTCATATTTATACCCATCCCTTTCACTCCGCTCAAAACACAAAATATAGATGAAGAAGGGTTGTCTTTGAGCAATTATTATAAGTCATAGAGATCTCAACACACTACAAATCACGGGGAGGTGAGTAAGGCCTGACTTGTTAGATGACTTTATATTTATATGTGTAGACTATCTTTTCAAATATTAATGAGTGGTCTGCCCTGATTAGATTGGACATACAATTACGTTAGTTTACTGCCATTTTTTCAAAATTCGTCCATCTTTCGTTAGACCAATTGTTGGTCTCCGAGAGTACCTATGACGACAAGCATCCCCATATGATTATGGTAGCTAAAGCAAAACAACATATTATGATATGCGCCTTCGTAGGATAGTGGCTACCGCCCTCGTCAAGGATATCATACGGATCCCTCTTATTGTAAAGGGGAACTTCGCCAATCTCTACTTAATCGGTCTTAAGCTGCTTTTCCCTTATTTTGCAGTAATTATTTATATATTCTCTTGGCGATTTATATCCCAGTGCGGAATGTAAACGCTTTGAGTTATAAAAGCACTCTATATAGTTTATTATAGTCTTTCTTACCTCTTTTCTTGTTCTAAAATGGATTCTATATATCAAACCTTTCCAAACCTTTCTTTAAGCTTGAGAAAAATGATTCGGTACAAGTTTTATTAAAGCAATTACCTTTTCGACTCATACTCTGTACAATTTCATTATACTCTGGAAGCTTTCTGTTCTTTTTGATATACTTTGTTGTTTTTGTTATTTTAGGCCATAGACCTATACTCTTTTATTTGACGATGTCATGTTCTTATCACCCGACAGCTATCCTAACAATGAGGATATAAACAATTTGTTATAAACGCCATCTATATATAAGGTTGATCTATCAAGCATTCTATTACTCAGCAGCACTTACAAACATAATGTTAAGGTGCCAGTGCTAGCACCTTTAAAAAATCATTGGTAATTTGCGGCTATGTACCATAACCAGTATAACACTCACTAGAACAATGTCCAGAACAATTACTACCAAGTTGCCAAGGTACCACAACCAGTATAGCACCCACCAGAACAATGTCCAAAGCAATTACTACCACAATCACCGCCACATCCTTCACTACACATTTCAGAACAAGTGTAGAAACATGTTATAGAACAATCATAATTGCATAATGAACTACAATAATACGGCGAACACATATAATACACCCCTTTCATTCATTGTAATAACTTCTTATAAAAACACACCCAAACTGATGCATTTTTACGTTATAATGTGCAGCACTACACATTAAAAATACATAACTCTATCAGCTTAGTTTTGTTTTGCCATAAGAAGTTCTACTTAACCTCTTTGAAGTGTATGACTATTGAGCTAAAACCTCATTGGTCTCGAAATTTATACGCCAATTTTTGCCTTCCCATTTATTCTTTTGGCTTGTTACAGTCCACCATTGTTCAAATAATCTCACTGTTGTTCCATAATCTGAAATAAGTTTGTTATATAATTTTTCATTTGCAGGGTCGATTATTTTCACAAGATTTTCCAAAGCTATTTTTTTTTCAAATAAATTTTGAATCTCCTTTTTTTCATCATCAGATAATTTCCAAACCACTTTGTTCATAATAATCTCCTTTCCGCTGCTGTCGCTGGCGGCACAAATAATAATGAAAAATGGTGTGCGACTTCACCAAATTTACTACAATTTATTCAAGGGGAAGATATACTACAAAGCACGGTGTAGGTAGTCATAGATTGCTCTTATCGACTTTAAACAGTATAATAAGCAGTGTAAGAATCATCTTTCAAGCATAATTAAGTGGTTCTTTAAGACCGCACGCTAACCATTGCTTTAGCTACTCCTTAAATGTGTGGTGATTCATTCAATGTCTTCCTCCCCAATTATTAAATTTTATTTTATTCTAAAGGGGGTTGTGCTATGAAAGTTATTTACCCTATTTCCTGTGGTGTCGATATTCACAAAACTTTTCTTGTTACCACACTTATTACTTCCCAGGGAATTACCCCTCACTATCAAAAAAACGCTTTTAACCTTTCAATAATTCCATATGCCAATACAAGCAGTGACTGATTAATAGTAACTGCTTCAACGTGTGTATAGAAGCTACTGGCAAGTACTGGGTTTAGTCCACAAACTATTGTAGGATACCATCCGTATTATTGTTGCTAATCCAAAAATGGGTCAAGGTTGTAAAAGGAAATAAGGATGGTGCAAAAGTCTCCAAATGGATTGGTGACATTTTCCGTCTTGGTTTAGTCCCAGGTAGCTAAATTCCCGATAAACCAATCCCGTATTCTTCGTGAATACATTCGTTACCGTTTCAAACTTGTTTCTTGTAAAAGCACTGAAAAGAACCGTTTTCAGAATGCTTTCACTGCTTGCAATATTGCTCTTGACGCTGTCGTTTCTGACATATTTGGCAAATCTGCCTCATCCATCACAGACTACTTGATCTCGTCTAATTCTTTTGACCTAGATCATTGTTCTACTCTTCTTAAAGGACCCTTGAAAACGAAAGTAGATGAGGTAGTTAAATCCATTGGAGCGTATCAGATGATCAAGGAGCAAAAGGAACGTATGGTAATAGTTCGCTCCCAGCTTGATTTTGTCGATTATTCCATTGCAAATCTGGATCAGATGCTTGGTAAGATGGTAGCTCCTTATGGGAGTATAATTTCTCTGTTTTGTACTATTACCGATGTTGAGGGGGCATCTGCCATTACCATCATCTACGAGATTGGTACAGATATGTCTCAGTTTGCCAACTCCAAGCGGTTATGCTGCTGGGCGGGATTATCGCCTGGCAACAATGGATCTGTCAGTAAGAAGAAGTCTGTTAAAGCTTTATGTGCCGGAGTCTACCTCAAACCTGCATTGGTACAAGTCGCTCATGCTTCCATGAAATCCAATACATCTCCTTACTACAAGAACAAATACGAACATATTTGCAAAAGGAGGGGCAGAAAAAGAGTCATTATTGCTATCGCAAGAATGATACTCACCGCCATATACCACATGTTTGTTACTGGTGAAGAGTGAAATCCAAGTGTTCTGTACAAAATTGTTTTTCCACAAGAAATACAGGAAAAACAGAAAGAAAAAGCTATTAAACAAGCTAAAAAGCCCCTGATTTCCGAAGGCATAATAAAGATACTGACATTATTATGGCTTAAGCTAACAATTATTAATATTAAATTTTCAAGGAGCAACAGTACCTTTATTTAAGTACATTCTTTTTAAGTTATACTGAGATATTTTTCACGCTAATCTCCATTATTTTAAGTTTACTTTTCAAAGGTAAATGAATAATCTAAGATCGAAGCATCCTTATATGGACTAGTACATAACCAAATATCTTTTAATATAAAATACTCATAGTAAAAGTACATACTACACACTAAACAAATCAAGATACAGTTAGCACAAAGCTTAATGGATCACATATGTATTATTAATACAATTTCATTATCACAATCATCTTCTTCTATTAAGTTTAATTATCTTTGTTTTTCTTTTGTTTTCTCAGTTTTGCAAATTGAAAATAGGGAGCTTTGTTCGTACATATAGCGCACTATACATATATTGGTTCTTTATGAGTATCACAATAAAAGATGCATCATCTTAACATGAGTCAGATTTTTTACTGTCAATAACATTACTAGGAAAAATAATAGATTTCATAAATACTTATTCTTAAAATTTTTTTCTTTAACTCAAGGGAACGCTTTTTCCAACACATTTGGAAAAGCATCTGCAGCAATTATTACCAACTTCCTCTCTGTGGATGAGATTGTATGTATTAGGCTTAAAGAGCTATCAAACTTCATCAGTGAAAAGGGAAAAAACTGTTTCCCAGATATATGTTCCCCCTGAAGAATAATGCTCTGTTATTGCTTTTTCGACATGCTTAAATTATTAACTTATGCATGTCTATTTGAGTGCTGCTTTTCTTGCCTTTTTCTTCTATAAATCAGGTTTTCAGCGGGTTATTAATTCCAATTGAGTTTTGTACATTTAGCACAGGACTATATAAACCTAAAATGGAAGAATGTATGCATTGATATTGATATATATGCAACCTTTTTCAATATTTTAAGTATTAATACTTGTAATATCCTGTCAAAGCTCCAACATTATCAATGTAAATACTCATTGGATCTTTATATTTAATTGATGAAATTATATCTTCAATATTCCAGTTAGTCTCCACTTGGTATTGCCTTGAGATTTCCCTTTCTATATAGCTTTTCCTGCATTGATATGAAGGCGACACATTGACTTCATTAGTCGCTGATTCATTGAGATATATACAATTTATACATTGATATGCATCACATAAACTGCATAATGCATTGTAACTTGTTTTGTACAAATGCTCATTTTTAAACCTATTTATTTCTTCCCCTATATTAGCAATATGACTATCTTCACGTGATGAATAATAAGCAGAACAGACATAAAGTCTACCATCAGGAGCATATGAGAAAGAACGTTCTCCCGCTTTACAATTATTACGCTCATTTATATAACATAAATCTGTAATTAAATTTATCTCCTGTTTGAGACCAGTGGTCATAAAAAATTCAACAAGACGATTTTTAATAGTTATTAATTGTTTTCTATATTCAGCCTCATTGAAGTTCTCATCTAAATTTAGCACATTTACATTTATTCTCTTTACTATGTTTAACAGTTTTAAAACATAGTAAGACAGATTTTCAATTTCTTTAGAATCTATATTGAGCATACATTTTGATATTCCTCTTATGGAGAGATTTAAATCATCTTCCTCAAATACATATAGACAATCTCTTAATTGGGAAGCTTCCTTATGAAATTTTGCAGGCACTATATGTAGTATGCGATATTGCTCATACTCCTTTATATTTGCAAAATTAAATTCATTACTTGAATGTACAAATATTGGGCTAAAAAAGTTACTACGTGCATATTTTAAACCTATAATAATATCATGATAATTCATTGTATTTGCTGTTACAGAAGTATTTTTGTGTTGGCAGTAGGTTATGTAATCATCTGAAAGTAAAAAATATAAGCTCTTATGATCTCTTTTAAGAGCATCCCTTTCTATACCATAGAGGTTAAATAATTTGCTGAAGTAATAATCATTAGCCCGAACTCTTGCTTTATGCATTTTGCATATGTATTTAGCTCTACTAAAATTGGTGGGTGTATTGGCTTCATCGTAGTTGAATCCTTGACAGAAACCACAGCCACTTGCAACTTCACAATTAATACATTCTTCATCACTCTGCAATTTGATCATAGCAGTTATAAATGGGCGCACCTTCTCCATATCTATTCCATCATCAACTGTACCAATGACCCATTCCTTTTTATTATTAAGAGAATAGTCCTTATATCGCAAACATGGATAAATGTTTCCATTTGAACCAAGAGCAATCATTTTACCCGCTCCACAATATGTTTTATTTAAATCATCAGAGTTATAATATCCACCGATATTTTCATCAAAAAATGTACAATAATATTTATCATATAGCTTGTTATGTAAAACATAATCCGCCAGTTCAACTAGTTGTTTTTCAAATAATAAATCATCTCCTTCCTGCCAAACGTTTTCAAAAACAACATTTGAAGCAATATTAGTAATCCCATTATTCCAAAGAGAGATGATACTCTCCTTAATAAATTTTAGATCACTACTTGCAAATGTTACTTTTGTACTACCACCAAATTGTGAAATCCAGAGAGGGATGTTTTTTTTAATAAGTTCATATGAACCGCTACCATTAGGAAATACTCTATGCATATCGTGCTTTTCTTTTGTTCCATCTAAAGTTATGCTAACAGAAAGCTTTCCCATGTTTTTATTTATAAAATTTTGTATATGTTCATCTGAATAATTTACACCATTAGTACATATATTTATCCGGTAATTCCAATACCAGTCATGATCCTTCTCAAAAGCTACAATCTTAAAGTAATCACTGATCTGATCAATCAACTCAATTTCAATAAATGGTTCTCCACCTATAAATTCAATAATTACTGCTTCGTTTGTGCTTATATTCCCTGCAAAAATATAATTAATAAATTTTTTGGCAGTTTCCAAACTCATTTTTTTATTTGAGCTTTTATGAGTTATATAGCAGTACTTGCATCGTAAATTACAGTCCTCAGTAATAATAAAAGTTATCGATTGTGCATTGGAATCTTTCCACGCTGGAATAAACTTTCCTACCTTGTATTCTTTTCTTTTTGTATCCTTAAAAAGTATAGAATAATTCAATTTACACCCACCTTTCTTTTAAATACTTGTTTATAGATCGCTAAGCTTTTGCCTCTTGATGTGCTTTTTAATAAAAAAACTCCAAAGAAGTAGAAGCTGTTTTAGCAATTTACTGTACAGTATCTAGACATATTACAGAGCATGTTAATTGAAAGTATTAATGCTGCTAGTACCTTTGAAGAGGTTATCTGTTTTAGAAAGCGAGTACAGCTGCTAGTTGTTTGATAATCATGCAATTACCAAAAGACCAAAAGAATTTATGTTCGTAAAATACAATATCCATACCCTAGCAAAAGCTATAAACAAAACATGACAAATAAAAATCATTGAGATTCATTAATGATGACATCAACCTTGTGTTCTTTAAAATCTAGATATTCCGACCTTTAATGATGTTAATTAACACTTTGCCTGATTTAATTGATTTTAATGTTTGCGTGTCCATTGTTATAAAAGTAAACAGTACAGGCTATGTCTCAAGTCGGTAGTTAAGTACCTCTCTTGTTGCAACATAATAATTTCCACTTTTTCACACTGTAAACTTTTTAATATCACTAGGATCATGTATTTTCTTAGCATTCTCCTTTACCCGGCAGGTGCTTACTGAAGATAATACAAGGTCTAAATTTGGATATTACTTAACAGTTCTATAACACCACCTTTGAGGTATCATCTATCGCACAACAAGATTATTTGCTACTCTTCAAGCTAAGGAATCACATTTTTCACAAGTTTTACAGCTATTCCAAATTTCGTCTATTGCTAATCATAAAACCTATACGCCACAAATCTATACAGATAATTCACGTTATTACCCATAACAAATAAATATTAATAACTTGTGATATAAAGTAATGCATGTCCAAATGTTTTTATCTATTTTTTAGTATAACCAGAAGGATAGATAAAACAATCAAGTTTTTATCGAACTTAACATGTAGAACATTATTATGGTAAAAAATATTTTGGCAAAAGATTTCAGCTCTTCTGGTATCAGTTATAGCACAATCTTGACTTTTACATGCAGCAAAAGTTCACATAAGAAGCTTGAATATGACAAAAAAATAATAAAAGTACTTAGGAGCCCCTCTATAGAGTATTTTTGATGAAGGTTTCATACAAGAATTTAATTCTATAGACTCCATCTGTATACAACATGGACATTATCATCAAGATAAACAGGAATTAGCTCCTTTTCCAAAAACATAATGAATAGCAATAAATACTTGGTATGGTTCGCCTTATCGAATTACCGGAAATACTAATCTTGGTCAGGTACCTCCTACTGGTATTTTATTTTGCATGATTAGTATTTGTAGGATTTTATACATCCAGCCATGTTAATTTTATATAATTTTCAATGTCCACTTACCAAAACTTATAAAATTGTTTTACTTTATTAATAATAGCATAAACTAACAACCTTGTCAATTCTTTTCCAGTTCTGGCAGTTCTGAGGAGTAAAAAATTATATACTATTTTTGACCCTTGGGTTGGAAATTACATTTAGTCCAAAATATGGCATTTGGCATTTCCCCGTTTATAGCCAAAAATGTTAAATAAGATATACATTTTTTCTTTTTATTTAATTAAACCCTTTTATTTGCATCACTTCCTTGCTATAACCTGAATTCTGCACACAAAAAATGGAAAAACGCCTTTGCAAAGCACTAATA
>DAOSDD010000035.1:0-24189 GCA_035362115.1 Clostridiales bacterium
TGGAAGATATTACAAAAAGGATTCCTGTTACAACCAATTCACTATTGTTAGCCATGATGGTGATAACTGCTTTTCCTATAATTGTATTATACCCGTTTCTTCAGAAGTATTTTATTAAAGGTATAATGATTGGCTCTATAAAGGGCTAAGTGCGACACGAGGTTGCACAGATAAACATTTGAAAGGCTTGATACGACTATGTTTCATAGTATATAACAAACCTCTTGTTCCGTCAAGAGTAATCTAGCAATAAATGCGGAGGTGGTAACATTTTAATCACAGGTCAGAGATAGTCACAGGATACACATGGCACACATGTGGTATAGAGGTGAAATGGGACGCGAGAACACACTAGGGCTGTGTCATATGTGCCTAAACCATCTCCATGCATGCACTCTGTTCTGTACCTCTGACCTGTAACTGGTAGTCTGTTTTGAAAATCGCTAAGCAAATCTGAAATCAATAAAGTATGGAGGTAGCATTAATGATATGGAATTTATCAAGAACTAAACCGGCTTTACCGAACTCATATTTCTGGACATGGGATCATAGGACAAATTGGGTTTTAGATGATCCTGGAATTCTAAATTTTGGCTGCTATAATAAGTATTTGAAATTGCCTGATACATATATTTCAGAATATGAGAAGCTTATAGATTTTGCTGCAGGTCTTGGAATAAAAGGTATAGTAATATGGGGCTTCTTAAGGGATTCGCATGGTGGTATTGAATCAGCAAAGCATATTGCCAGCTATGGAGCTTCAAAAGGAGTTGCAATTTTACCGGGTGTTGGAACAACATGGTATGGGGGAGTTTACTATGAAGGAGAGCATCGCTATAATCTGGATGCTTTTTTAAGAAAAAATCCAGACGCAAAAATGATAGGTAAGGATGGAAAACCATATAATTATTCGGATTGCATTGGAGCATGTCCTACAAATCCATTGTTTCGTGAATGGATATACGAAGCTGTCAAGTGGTTATTTAAAGAATTCGACATCGGAGGTGTGAATTTTGAGAATGGAGATTATTTGCTTTGCCTTTGCCCGAACTGCAGAAAACACAAAACTGGTTGGTCGGCAGATGATCCTGACTTTTTCCGCATTCAGGCTTTAGGATATGAAACTGTACTTGAAGCAGTAGAGAAGGAAATGAAAAACAAGCTTATCACGCTAGCAACTTATACAGGGTTTGTACCCGGAGGATTTAAGCCTGATGAGAATACTCCGGATGGTGTGCTTGATATAACACATAATATGCACTGTGATCGGCCTGCTATGATTGATCATCTAAATAAAGATGCTATAATGCAATGGACTATTACCGGTATGGTTCATAAAAAACCATTACCCCTGACTTTATTTTTGGACAATGGTGTGCCAGAAGAGATTTTTGATAACACCAACTGGCCTGTAGGTCTGAATCCTCCATCTGTAAGAAATACTGGGTATCTGCATCAGGAGCGGTACAACCACTCTGTAGGGATTATCAAAGAAGCATGCCTTCGCGCTTATAGATCAGGTTTGGAAGGTGTGGGTATATACGGGGAAGTACCTTCATGGCATATTCCTGCTGCATTAAATTACCTTGCTTTTTCTCATTTTATTCATTGGCCTGAAGATTCTCTTCTAGACTTTGGGAAAAAAACTCTTGGGCAAATTTTTAACAACGAAAAGGAAGGTGAAGTTTTTGCTGAAATATTTGCGCATTGGGATGCAGGAACTATTACCGATTTTCAAAATAAGGAAGCTAAGAAAAGAGCTTCTGAATTACTAAAACAAGTTCGTATCGGGAAAGATTTAGAAAAATGGCGGTTCTGGGATTGGTTAACAAAAGTGATAGAAGGGAATATAGAGCAACAAACAATAAACATATTTTAATTTATTACAGATTATTATAAAAATATTTTTGAAAGACAACTCGAATTTTATCATATAACATGATAAAATTGATATACAGATATAATGCAATTAATTCTTATATAATAAACTTATTTTCGAGGTTTTTAAGAAGGGAGTGATATAGAAATAATATTATATAAAGCTGTAAGTTCAAGTATTACAAAAAAGTTAATATTGACTTACCTTTTTATTGCTTTTATCCCTACTATAGTTGGAGGAATTTTATTCACTTATTACATAAATGAAGAAGTTAAGAAAGAATATACAAATGCCGTTGAAAATAATCTCATACAAATAGATTACAGTATAGAAAGAATGCTCAATTTATGCAGACAGGTAACTAAAATAATTAGTGTTGATAATGGTATTATAGGTATACTGCAATCAAGTAATCTTGCAGATTCTGCTTTGATTAAAACTATTGCTTACGAAATAGTTCCCAAACTACAAGGCATAAAAGAACAGAATGAATACATTTATAAATTGAAAGTAATACATGGTAACCCTAAAATACCTGTTATTTATGACACATTGTATTATGATGAAAGAATTAACAGTGGATATTGGAGTAATAAATTGAAAATGATGAGAAATAAAAACTTCAATGAATACGACGAAATATTTATAGAAACAACACATGAAGAAGAAGTTTTTCCTGATTTACAGGATACTGGTAAAAACAAAGTATTTACTGTGTACAGGCCTATATATTCTGTTTATACATATAAAGTAATTGCAATTGTAGGACTGGATATTCTCGAAAGTGTTTTTTTGGATTCATTAAAATCTCAAATATTAAATAAAGGTGAAGTCATAAATCTTATTAACAGAGATGGACTGGTTTTATTCAGTAATGAGAAAAATGTAAAAATAACATCTACTAAAGAAATTGAGAAAACCAATAACTTTACAATTATGAGCTTAAATGGAGAAAAATATTATATTGTTAAAAGGTATATAAAAAATATCGAAAGCTATATAATATTATATATCCCTGAAAACTTACTAAGCGGAAGTAATAAATATAAATTATTGATTTGTGTTGTACTGATTGCTTGTTTCATAACATTGAGTGTAGTATCTTTTTTAATGTCAAAGATAATAATGAGAAGATTGATGAAGCTTACTGATGCAGTTAATGAAATTAAACTGGGAAATCTTAAGACAAAGGTAAATATTAAAAGTAATGATGAGATAGGAAAACTAGCTGAAAATTTTAATGAAATGGTCGATAAAATAAATGAGTTAATGCTTGACATAGAAAATCTAAACAAAGCAGAAAAAGATGCAATGTATAAAGCTCTCGAAAATCAGATTAAACCTCACTTCCTATGTAATGCACTTGATATGATAAGAATGAGAGCAGAAATTCAGGGCAATTATGAGATATCACATGCAGCGGAATTAATAGCCAGTTATTTTACATATAATATTGAAAGAAGATCAAAATATGTTAGCATTAGAGATGAGCTAAAAAATGTTATAGATTATATTGAAATACATAATATTGTCAGTAATAACAAGATACAATATAAAATTTCCATAAGCTCTGAAATAGACGGATACCTTGATGAATATAAGATATTAAAATTTATTCTTCAGCCAATTATAGAAAACTCAATAAAACATGGCTTCAAAGGAAGGAAAGAAGACAGTAATATTTTCATTAATATTATGTATGTTGGTGATATAGTTATTAGTGTTGAAGATAATGGTGATGGAATTAATGCAGAGAGAATGAAAGAAATAAATGCGTGTCTTGATACAAATACTGGTATTGTAAACTCAGATACTCTAACCAGTAATATAGGCTTAAGAAATATTAAAGAAAGATTAGTCATCAATTATGGAGAAAATTATGGTCTTGAAATCGAAAGTTATCCCGGAATAGGAACATGCGTAACCGTAAAAACCCCGCTTATAAAACATATAACTGAATAATCTTATACAAGGAGTGAGGATATGCATGGTATTTTAGTTGTGGATGATCAAAGTGTGGTAAGACAGGGTTTAATTAAAATGATAGAAGATATGCAGGTAGAATTTGGTACTATTTACGAAGCAAGAGATGGAGAAGAAGCGTTAACTGTTGCAAGGGAACAAAAGCCTGATATAATTTTAGTTGACATTATGATGCCCGGGTTAAATGGTATTCAGCTTATTGAGAAGCTAAAAGAAGAAAAAATAAAAACACATGTGGTTATTATTACTGCATATAGTGATTTTGAATTTACTAAAAAGGCTATTAGTAATAAAGTGGATGCATATATTTTAAAACCTGTCATACAAAATGAATTATTCACAGTTTTAATGTCGATAAAAGAGGACATTGAAAAGGATATAAAATACTTAAAAGTTGCAAAAGATAAAGAGCATCAATATTATCAGATGATGCTTTACAAATACCTAATAGGTGATGACGTACTAATTAATGTCGATAGAATTTTTAAGAATATATATAAAGCTCAATGTATTAACCCTTATTACAAAATTGCTATAATCTATTTTAGCAGAGAGATAACTGAGGAATATTTCCAAGTTAAACAGATTATAGACAAAGAAATTCGTAAATATGGCTATGCTTTTGTCTCTTTTGGCATTGCATATAATAAGTTGATTTATATTCTAAACATTCAGGATAGTAATAATACAAATTGTGATTGTATAATTAAAAGCTGCTTAGACCTTGTGGATACATCCGTAAGCTGCGGTATAAGTGGTATTTTAGAAGGATTGCATTCATTAAAAGAGCTTTATCACCAGGCAGATATTGCGCAAAAGGAAAGCATGTTTAAGGGTATAAAAGTATATAATTTTGCTGATATAAGAAATAATGAACAGCTATTAATAAAGATTAATGAACTTGACCAGATTCTGGAATATTTGAGTAAAGGAATGAAAGATGAGCTTAACAATATGATAAATTTAGTATTTTCAAAAGTGTCAACAGAAGGATTTAGTGTAAGTGATATACAAATAACCTTATTTAGTTTGATTAATTATCTTTATTTGCATCTAAAAGATGATTATCCCGGTATTTATGATATAGATTCTTTGAAAGAAAATATGGACAATTGCATAAATACTTTTAGAACAAAAGTGCTAATAAAAGAAATCGTTGATGGGATGTATAATTATGTTCAGGAGTACAGAAAAAAGAACAGTTCGAATTATGCAATACAATACATTAAAAATTATGTTAAAAGTAATTTCTACAAAGATGTTTCGCTTGCCAAGGTATCAAATGAATTATCTATGAATTATTATTATATTAGTGATCTCTTTAAAAAGGAAACTGGAATGTCATTTTCTGATTATGTTATAGATATCAGGCTTGAAAAAGCAAAAAAATTATTATTAGAAACTGGTATAAAAATATATGAAATAGCAGAAAAATCTGGATTTTATGATTCAAAACATTTTTGCAGAACATTTAAAAAATTATATAATTTAACTCCTAGTGAATATCGGGAAAAATATAGGTAGTTTAGGTTTAAATGCTCTGAAAATCCAGTATTGTATCCATAGTTTCCAGCAAAATATCCATATTGTAAAGTCGGACTTTATTGCACTATATAATTTACGATTTGAAATAATCAATGAAGAATTAGCAAATCGTAAGTTACATCAAGGTAACAGAAGCAGGTTTTAAACATTTTAAAACCTGTTCTATATAGGCATCAATATATATAAAGTGAACCCAATTTTCGGTAAGTAAGGTATAGTAAGCCGTTTAGAAATAAAGGTTCCAAGACTTCTCAAAAACTAAAAATATTATTTTCGAGGTGATTTGTTATTATGAGTAACAAAAAAATCAAAGTTGGGGTTTTAGGAGCAGGCAGAGGAATGGCTCTTGTCAACGTGTTGACCAGCCATCCTGATGCGGAACTTGTTGCCATTTGTGATCAATTTGAACCTCTTTTAATGCAATGTAAAAAGATATCTGATGCAGTAGATAAAAAAATAGAATTATATAATTCTTATGACAACTTTCTGAATCATGATATGGATGCAGTAGTTCTCGCAAATTATGCAAATGAACACGCTCCATTTGCAATCGAACTGCTTAGTTCAGGCAGACATGTTCTAAGTGAACTGATGGCTGTTGAAACACTTTCGCAGGCAGTTGCACTTGTTGAAGCAGTAGAAAAGAGTGGGAAAGTTTATGCTTATGCAGAAAACTGCTGCTATTATGCAACAATACTAGAAATGAAACGTCTTTATCAACAGGGTGAAATAGGTAATTTTCTCCATGGGGAGGGGGAATATATTCATGATTGTGAGTCAATTTGGCCTAGATTAACACGTGGAGAAAGGAATCATTGGAGAAACAGAATGTACTCCAGTTTTTACTGCAGTCACAGTTTAGGACCTATTATTACGATTACTGGAACGCGACCTGTAAAGGTAGTGGGTTTTGAAACGCCTAATGTTGAATATATGGCTAAATTAGGTTATGGTGCAGGGACTTCTGCTATGGAGGTAATCCAAATGGATAATAACGCAACTGTAAAAAGTTTGCATGGACTTTTAAAAAGAGAACCCAGTTTGCATTGGTTTTCAATTTATGGCGACAAAGGAATGATAGAAACAGATAGATGGCACGAACATGAGTGTAGGATTCATGTATACAGGGAAGATAGCAGATTAGCTGATACAGAAATAAACTACAGAGCAAAATACAGTTATAGTACGGATTCATCTGAAAAAATATTGGAACATGGTGGAAGTGATTTTTATCCAATCCATCATTTTCTTCAAAAAATTACAGGCAATACTGAAAAACAAGAAAGTATAGATGTATATCAGGCACTAGATATGAGTTTACCGGGGCTGCTTGCTTATCGTTCAATTTGTAATGGAAACAAACCTATTGAGGTACCTGATTTTAGAAAGGTAGAAGTCAGAGATAAGTACCGTAATGATAATTGGTGTACAAATGATAAAGTAGCAGGTGAAAATATTGCGCCTTTATGTTCTTTTGGGAGTCCTAAACTTCCTGATAGTATATATGAAGATGTAAGGGAGATGTGGGTCAACAAATTAAAAAATAAGCTGTTCTAGAATATTACTATACTACTATTTATTATCTCAAACTTCGTATATAATAAATTTCAGAGGGAAAAATTATCCGATCTTAAGGTATAAAAAACAGGTAAGCATAAGGTAATATAAAATTTAAAACTTGAAAGGAGGATAGATAATATGGCATATTTTATGGAAAATATTACTGTTAAAGAAATGCAGGAAGCTTTGGAAAAAACCAAAACTGTTATTGTGCCTGTAGGAGTAGTTGAGCAACATGGTTTTCATCTTCCATTAAGCACAGACATACATAATGCAACAGAGGTGCCTAAACGTGCAGGAAATAGATTAGATGCAGTTGTCGCACCTACAGTTCCATATTGTTACTCAGGTGGAGAATTGGCAGGTACAATCAATATCAGCCCCCAGGTATTTTCACTTCTTATGATGGATATATGTGCAGAGTTGGTCAGGATAGGGTTTGAAAATATTGTAATTTTCTTGGGTCATGGAGGTACAGATAATAAAAGTGCATTAAAAATGTCCCTTCAGATGATTTTAAAGAGGAATCCACAACTCAGAGATATAACCCTGTCCCTTGTAGAATGTTATGAACTTTCCAGGACCTGGATGGAGTATTTTAGAATGGAGCCTGAGCATGATTTCCATGCAGGTGCTATTGAAACTTCACTTATGATGTATTGGAAACCTGAACTTGTGAGGGATACTATAGTTATGGATGAACCGGAAATAGCACGAATGATGAGGACAGATCAGGACTGGTTTGAAGAAGTTGAAAAGAAAGTGGATCATGAATATATTGTTCCTATAGTTACACAAAGGAATGAAGTTAAAGTTGGAGTTATGGGATTCCCTGAAAAGGCAAGTACGGAACTAGGTGAAAAAGTAAGCAATGAAATGGTTGAAGGTCTTATTGAATATATTAACTTACTTAATGAAAATACAAAGTACTGAAAAAATTTATATTTATAATGCAGAACTACCCTTGTTAATTCTGGTCAATTAAAAAGTTAAATTCCACCCTTTGATTTGCAAAACTAACTTTCGCTATTTTAATGATTAGGGTGGGTGTTTATCTCTATGCTGAGATTTATGATATAGAGGAATTGGCAAGATTTGTTTAATAAGAAGGGAGCACTAATATGAAATATGCATATAAAGGCATAGAAATCCATCCGTCGGTTGAGATATACCACGACGTCATTGTGTTTCTTGCTGGAATAACAATGAGAGAGTTCTTTAAAGACAAGGCTAAATGTGCTCAAGCATGGCATGCGGGATTAAAGAAGATTTATGAGTATTTTGGAGATATACTGCCTCTTCGTGCTGTGTCAGGACCACCTATTTCCTATGGACACATTATCTGTCTCGGTTCTCCGGTAACATATCCTGAAAATTCCGAGCCTAATGTTAAACCTGTGCTTTCAAGCATTGACGAAGGCATTGAACTGCTGGAGGCAAAGAAGGATATCGACTATAGTGAGCAACCGCTCTTTAAACATTACTATGAGATGTGCAATTATCTAAAAGATCAATTCCCTGACCAAAATGTGCATTTTTCCGGCATGGGTGCCCAGGGTCCTTTAACTTCCGCTGTACTTATTCGCGGACAGGATTTTATTTATGATGTGTATGACGAGCCGGAAAAGGCAAAGAGATTTCTTGCTCTCCTAACAGACAGCATTGTTGGTTTTCACCATTTTACTAACAAGGTAAATGGAATGCCTGCGATCAACCCGCGTAGCGCAGGACTTGCGGATGACTTTGCCAGCCTTATTTCGCCGGATATGTGGCCCGAATTCGTTGTACCATACTGGAACCAGTATTTTGAAGGGCTTACTACAGGAACACGAACTTTACATTGTGAAAATCTTGCACCTGCACACCTTAAATACCTTAAGGACATCCATCTTTCTCATTTCCAACCTTCAGTCTCCGATCTGCTGACCATTGAAAATGTAAAGGCAAACACCAGCATTCCTTTTGACTGGCTTCTATATGCCTATAATATCACTGAGATGAGCGATAAGGAAATAGAACAGTGGGTTGATAGGACAGTAGAAGCAGGCATTACAATTATTCGTACCCAGTTTGGACAGTACACCTGTCAGGCTGATAAACTGGATCGTATTAAAGCCTTCTATAAAGCTTTTGAGAAGTACAGAATATAACGAGGCGAAAGTTGATATAACGTTTTGTAAATTGCTTGATTTACAAGTTTTCATAGTGTAAAATATAAATAAAGTTTAAGAAAGGGCAAGGTATTTTCTGATGAGAATTCGCTAATTCGGCAAAAAAATTAGATTTTTAAATATGAGAGCATATATTGCTCTTAAATGTGCTGGATTAGCTTCAGAGTAAGACAGGTAGCTTCAGGATAAAACAGGTATTAGACTTGCGAATAAGACCCGGGAATAAACCTGATAACAGAACAACTGCAATTAGACGTTAATAACCTTTAAATAGCTTTTTTTACCTGACAGGCAGAAAGTTTTGTTGTATTTATATTTGTGTTTATTATGTCTTTCCAGCACACTTTTTAAAGTGAGAGGAGAGATTTTTTTATGCTTATTTTAGAGGCTGAAAATATAAAAAAATATTACAGTGATAGATTAATCATAGAATTTGATAATTTAAGGATATATTCAGGAGATAAAATTGGTATTGTTGGGCAAAACGGTTCGGGAAAGACAACACTTATGAATATTTTGTCTAATGAAATCGAACCTGATGAAGGATTTATAAAACAATACTGTGATATATCATATATTCGTCAGTTTTCTGACGAGAAAATAGAAACCAGGTCAAAAAATTTAAAAGATTCAGAGAATCCAAAGGCATTGAAAGCTTTAGGAGAATTCAATTTAAATGATAAATTGCACCAGGATGTATTCAGTGGCGGTGAGAAAACGAGAATTAAAATTGCTAATGCACTTAGCAGGGATAATCTGCTTCTATTAGCTGATGAACCTACAGCCAACCTTGATTATAAAGGGATAGAACTCTTGAAACAGAAGCTTTCTGAGGTGGATTCCTTTTTACTTATCAGCCATGATAGGAATCTACTAGACAGCCTGTGCAATAAAATCCTTGAAGTAAAGGATGGGAAATTTAAGTTTTATAATGGCAATTATTCTTTTTATAAAGAGCAGAGTGAAAAGGAACAGCAACATGAAGAACAGGAATATGAAAAATATGTTACAGAAAAAATAAAACTTGAAGAAGCAATAATAGATAGACAAAATAAATCCAGAACCATGAGGAAGGCTCCCAGAAGAATGGGAAACTCTGAAGCCAGGCTTCATACGCGATTAGCTAATGAGAAGCAGGAGAAAATTAATAATGCCGTTAACAGCTTGAAAACCCGGCTTGAAAAGCTTGAGGTAAAAGAAAAACCCAGAGCGCTTCCACAAATAAAGCTTGATTTTTCTCTAACAAATCCCCCTGAGAATAAAATTGTTATTTCTGCCGAAAAGCTTACCTTCAGTTATAACAGTTCTGACAGTCCTGATAATTGTGGCAATTATCACAGCCAAAAGATACGTAGGGAAAATAGCGAAAAGGTTATATTTGATAATGCTAAATTTAAAATTTATAATAGCTCGAAAACTGCTCTTTGGGGTGAGAATGGAACAGGAAAAACTACACTGCTGAATCTGATCAGCTATACAAGCATAAATACAGTTAAGAGTATAAAGGAAAGCATACACATTGTTCCTAAAGCTAGAATAGGTTATTTTCATCAAGGTTTTGAAAATCTTGATTATAGTAAATCTGTATTGGAAAATGTTTTGAGGGATAGTGTTCAAAACCAAACTGTTGCGCGTACAATCCTGGCAAGATTGCTCATTCAAGGAAATAATGTTTATAAAAATGTTGGCATATTAAGTGGTGGTGAAAGGATAAAAGTTTCCTTTGCAAAACTTTTTGTATCAAACGCGAACATACTGCTTTTGGACGAACCTACAAACTATCTGGATATGAAGTCTATAGAAGCTCTGGAAAATGTACTTCGTGATTATGAAGGGACTGTTGTATTTGTTTCCCATGATAGCGTATTTGTAAACGCAGTTGCCGATAGATTGCTTATTTTTGGAAACAAATCTATAACGGAATTTGAAGGAACACTTCATGATTATATGTTGAAAAGGCAGAAACCAAAAACAGCAATTGACAGCGGAACTGAGCGAATTGCTCTGCAAATGAGAATTGCCGAGATAGTAACAAGGCTTTGCAGGCGTGATATGGAAGATGGAGATAAGGAAGCTTTGGAGGAAGAATACAGCCAGTTGGTTTTGAAACTAAAGAAATGCAATAGAGAGCAATAGAGAGAAACTTTAACTATAGCTATTTTGTGACTTGAGATGACAAGTTCATTAGTGCTACAATAAAATTGTACATGATACCATGTACATCGCAGCATCCGGAGCTGACTTTCGTAAAGAAAGGAGTGATCAGAAGTGAAGATTGCAATGGAGGTGGCCATACTTTAATGGCCGGGGTGTGTCAGGCTGAAAATGCCTGGCCGCCTCTTTTTTATCGACCATAGGGACAGTTTTCTTGTTTCATATTGACGAAATAAGAGAACCGTCCCTGTGTTCTATGTTCCGATTTATTCAAAACCTTCCCAGCAAATATCTGTATCCAAAATACTTTATTAACCCCAGGTTATCCCTCGACTCGGCAATTATCCTTTTATAATAACCTATAACAATGTCTTTTTGTGACTCTTTTATTTGCACGGAACTGTACCTTGCAAGAATGAAAATATCCATAACTGACTTAAAACCTGAATATTTCCCTAGTGAACCTGTGTCAGATACGCGGCTTTTAAAATTATCAAAGTTTTCATTTTCATATTTATATATTTCATAGGCAGACTGCTCTTCAATACGCCTTACAAATTCTGCAGGTGTTTCGTTTTTAAGTATTGGAGTACCTTGAACTTCATATACCTTTAAATAATATGCTGCCATCGATATTATACTATCCCCAGGATCCATTTTTCTGATTTTCGCAAGTTTGTTTTTATTTCTAAAAAGGTTGACGGATACTATTGCAGCAAACAAAATCAGCATAACAGCAATTAGGAATGAAAAAATCTCTTTATAGCTTAATACTTCTATTTCTGTATTTATAGAATCAGCATCAATATTAGGATTTAATAAATCTGTATAGCCCTCCGAATCATACATTTCCAACATTCTCAAATAATCAATATAAAAAGGATCCTCGGCAAAACTGCTGCTTATTGTACCTGTTGATTGGCTGCTGTAAAAACTGGACAGGAATGGTGAGGTAGGTTCAAAAGGTATCCACCCAAAGCCTTCAAAATATACCTCCACCCAGGCGTGGGCATTTTCGTTGGTAACATTGTAAATTTTTTCCGTACCTTTTGAATTATTTGAATTGACCGGGACATCTGAAGTATTTGATGTTTCTGTAATACTTGAACCAACTGTTTTATTATCTGAAGAAGCAGCAGGGGGCAGCATATAGCCTTCTACATATCTTGCAGGGATTCCAATGCTTCTAAGCATGACAGTCATAGCAGTAGCATAGTACACACAATAACCTTCCTTTATAACAAAGAGAAAATAGTCGGTAAAATCCCTTCCATTGGGCGTTGGACGCGGTTTTAATGTGTAGGGGTAATTGCTGGCAAGATAAACTTCTATTGCTTTTACTTTATCATAATTGTTATTCTCGTTAGAAGCTATTGATATTGCTAGTTCCTTTACTCTCTCAGGAACTGTATCAGGCAGCTGCAGATATCTTGTATTGAGTTGTTCTGCTGCAACAGCCAGCTTTTCTATGTCTTCCGAACTGATATTAATATCTTTTCCTTCAGGACTTATAATCCCATCTCTGTATAGAGAGTAAGTATTTGCTTTATTTTTAACATTTCTATTGAGAATATCTTTGTAAAGCCCAATGTAGCTCTTTTTAAGCATTTGAACAAAGGCTTCGTCTTTATAGTTTATATTTAAATTTTTTAAAGTATATTGAAATCCTTTGCCAAGTTTCCTTTCACTTGATAGAACCCCCTCATTATCAAGGAATAGTCCATCGGGATTCCCAGAGGTAAATGACATTTCAAAGAAATTTGCAGGAGAAAATATAGTTTTAGTTTTAAGATTCAAGTATTTTACATTAATTTTGCTAATTTTAATGAAATCATCAACAGGTATTTTATTTTTATCGGAGTTCTGTCCAGATAAATAACCGGTGTCTTTAAACAAAGCTGCGCCAATAAGCGGCTCAAGTAATCCGCTGTGATATACTTCATTATACTTTCTATTATTCCTATCGCCATTTCTATCATTGCTTTCATCATTACTTTTATCATTACTTTTATCATTACTTTTATCATCATACTGATATTGCCCGATACTCAGATCCAAAAGCTCAATTTCAACAAGATTATTTACACTTAATTCCCATGAATTACCTGTGTAAAAATCTCTTATTCCACCTCTTAAATATATGCGGTCTTCTGCCTCAACTTCCAGCACAGGCGTTTTATCTAATTTAACTTTCCCTCCAAGCCTTCCTTCATCTTTTCCAAATCCTGTAGAGGAAAAAGTAAAGTAATCATATGAAATATAATGAAATTTATCATTGAAATAGTCATAGAGTGAATTGATTTTCTTATCAAGCCATTCCCATTCAACAGGATTACTGCTTTTAGGGATATAGAAAGCAATTGAAAACACGACTAAACATATAGGCAGGGTAAATATGGTAAACAAACTGTTCCCTAAATAATTATTTTGTTCCCTTTTTGAATTCTTTAAATATATATGTTTAAGGTAGTATATAAGCATCAAAAACAGGAACATATAAAAAGATTGGTAGCTTACCAGATAGTCCAACATAAATTGTATTGTAAAGAGCAGAATTCCCCCACCCAGCAGAATGTAGAAATTAAAGCTTTTAAGAGTAACAATATATACGAATAGTGATATAAAAGCTATTAACATAAGAGTAATATAAAGGGCATATTTGTTGTTAATATCCTCATAGCCATTAACATAGTTGGATAACCATAAAAAAATGCTAAAAATTTTACCGGACACAACTGGAAGAACTTTTTTATATGCAGCATAAATAAACCATGAAAGCCCACTGAAACCTGCTAAGCCGGCAGATAACAACAAGGTGTATTTATTGGCAAATATTAATGCATAAAGGATTAAAACGACTAAAATAACTAATATTAAATTTATTGGAGAATATTCAAAAGCAAGGGTAGAGGTTAGTGCATAAACCAGGCTGAAGCTGGTAAGTATTGATATAATCATATTAAATAACATAGTTGTTTATACCTCCAGAACAGTTTTAATCTCATCGTTTATATTAATTTTGTATATATTTGCGCCAATTCCAGGTATATCAGAAATAATTGACTCTGCCATATCATTCCTGCTGCCGGTAAGTTCCTCGGATGAAATATAAATGACTATCACATTAAAGCCTGACAAAGCAGCATAGTATATATGATTATACAGGTCATAATCCAAATTTGCAGTACATAATATCAAATTAGTCTTAATAGTTTTGTCTTTTATATAAATATGAGAGATATTAGATAAATTAATTGCATTGGAAAAATGGATTTCTGAAATGTAGCTATATATATCCTGAAAATGCAGAGGATTGCTTGCAGTTATATCCCTGACTTCATTTGAATAACAAACCAAGTTGACAGGCATCCATTTGTGCAGGCAATAATGAACTACAGATATTGTACTTTCAATGATTTTATCTTGTACTATTGTATTTTGCTCAATAGTAAAATTATTCCTTTTAAGATCTGGTATAATTATAGCACTACTCTCGGTTGTACTTTGAAACCTCTTTATCATAATTTCATTTAATTTTGCAGTAAGCTTCCAGTGTACTTTTTTAAGATTATCCCCATATACATATTTCCTTACATCCTGCAGGGCACCTATGTCTTCAAACTTGTTCTGTAAAGCTGAGAATGATTCTGACGTAAAATCTGTTTTTAATCTGAACCGCTCCAATATAATAACTCTTGGATATACTGTTAAGCTTATTGGAAAGGGGACCTTGTAAACAAATTTAAAGATTCCCAAAAAATCTTCAATTTCAATTCTTTCCACTCCTATATCATAATTGCCGCTGTATTTGCAGAAAAGTTCAAAAGTAAATATTCTATCACTGCGGGGAAGAAGAGAAAGATTTATTGTTTCGAATTGTCGAGAAAATATAGTTTGTGAGCCGAAAAAAGTGACACTCATGTATGGATAGAAAACATAATCTTCATTACTGATTGTAAAGATATAATTGATTTTGTCACCTTTTATAATAAATTTCCGATCTATCTCCTGGTGAAATTTAAATCGGAAGAAAATTACCAAAGTATATAAAAATGATACCAGTGGTAATAGAATAATGCAGAAAAACAGCATATAAGGGACTATGCCACCGTAAAAATATGTAAATGTTATCGATAAAACTAATAAGCTTGCATAAAGCACTCTGTTTGCCAACATTAAAACCTGCCATCCTCTTTATTCTGTTTTACAGGGAGCTCCACTCCATTACTCATTGTTCCTTTATCCACTACCCACTACCTACTACCCAACATCCACTATCCACTATCTACCATCCACTATCCACTATCCACTATCGCATTACCTTGGAACGTTTACATTACCTATTATAGATCTAAGTATGTCTTCGGGTGAAATCTTTTTTAGTTTCGCTTCCTGCTTTAAAAAAATTCTGTGAGATAGTACCGGTAAAGCCATCTTTTTTACATCGTCCGGCAAGACATATTCTCTACCATTATAAAATGCCCAGGCCTGTGATGCCCTGAAAAGATTCAATGATCCTCTAGGGCTTGCTCCCAGGACTACATCATGATGTTTGCGGGTTGAATCAACAATTTCAACAATATAACGGTTTAATGATTTATCCACATAAATACTTCTTATCTTTTGCTGAAGAGATATTATGTAATTGCCATCTGTAACAGGCTCAAGAGCAAGAAGAGGGTTTTCCATTTTAAACCTTTCCAGTATAAGGCTTTCATCTGCCGGTGATGGATATCCCAAAGATATTTTTAAAACAAATCTGTCCAGTTGAGCTTCGGGAAGAGGGTAGGTACCCAGGTATTCAACAGGATTCTGTGTTGCAAGGACCATAAAAGGCCTTGGGACGTTATATGTTATACCATCAACAGTAACCTGGTTTTCTTCCATAACCTCAAGAAGGCTTGCCTGAGTTTTAGGAGAAGTCCTGTTAATCTCATCAGCAAGTATAATATTACTCATTACCGAGCCTGGTTTATATTCAAAATTTCCTGTTTTTTGATTGTATATTGAGAAACCTGTAATGTCAGAAGGCAGTATGTCCGGGGTAAATTGAATTCTTTTAAATGAGCAGTCAATAGATTTCGCTATTGAAGATACGAGGCTGGTTTTCCCAACTCCTGGGACATCTTCTATTAGAACATGTCCGCTGCAGGCCAGTGCAATAAGAGTAAGCTCAATAGCTTCCCGCTTCCCTAATATTACCTTTTCAACATTTTCTACAATTAGCTTGAAAGTTTGAAGGGTATTATCCATATTTGCCCCCTTGTTAAATATTAAATTATGAGACTATAGTATTATAGTATATCTATATAGTTAAAAAGTGCAACATTCTTAGGTTATAACAGTATTTAAGTCTGAGGTTATAACAGTATTTAAGCACTTTTTTTGGTATAACCCAGGTGCATAAATACACCCATATAACTTCATTTATTTATATATTAAATCATCAAGCAATTATTGTAAAGTATATTTTACAGATAGAAAATTCCATAAAATATTGCTATATTATGTCCCATATAGTAAACTTAATATACAATATACAGCAAACTCATTTTACAATATTTAGTTTCAAGCACACAAATGGGACATTTTATATTTCGCATGAACAGATTTTAATAGAGGATGGCGATTTTATGTTCAGTAGTTTAAAAAACCATAGAGTATTGTCGTTCCTTCTGTATCAATGCCTTGTATCAATGATACTTGTTTTGGCATGTACGGCACTTTCAAGTGCCATATCATATGATGTACTCCGGAAAAAATTATCTGCCTGGAGTATACGCACCAACAATGAATTGATAGAACACTATAATGATGTGTTCAAAGTTTCGATTGTTACCGGCTCTGAGAAAATATATGACCAAACACTATTGGCACTATACAGCAATTCAAATATGAAGTATTTTCTGAATAACCCAATTGAAAAAAATTTTCTGGGCATAAACAGCATAAATACCTATTTCAGAAATATTGTAAAGGCTAATCCTCTCATCAGGGAGGTTGGAATATTTTATGTTACGAATCATCTTATAGTTACAAATGATACTGTCAAATATGATTATTTCTATAACTTTCATAATCATGAAATAGCTTTTTTTATATCAAAGATTGAGGAAATATTAGACAAAGGTGATGTGAGTAATTTTAATGCATACGCGACAGATGGAGCTATTCAAATGATAAGACCACTTGTGACTGCTAATAAGGTTATTGCTCTGATATTTATAGAATACAGTACTGATGCATTGAATGAAAAATTAAAAGAAAATGTGACGGACATGTTTGGAAACCTGCTTGTGCTGGATAAGCAAGGTACCGTGATATATGATAACAGCAGCGGGTATTCCGGAAAGCATTACTCACAGCTTCCTATTTACAGCGATAAGCTGAATAATGCCGACAGGGGCTACTATTTCAAAAATATAGACAAGGTCCGCAGCATTATCTCCCATATGTCAGACAACAATAGCTGGCGTTATATTTCTATAACTCCTGAGCAATTCTACATGGAACCTGTACAATATATTCTGAAAAATCTTATTATATGTATTCTTGTATCACTTCTGGCCAGTATAATATTCATAGTAACCATGTCACTGTGGCAATCCAGATCTATGAGGTCAATTATTGAGCTTTGCGATAAAACAGGTGAAAACAACAGTATTCCTTCTAAATTTTCGGACATATATGGGTTTATAAGGAGCACACTGACTGAATTGATGAGAACAGTCGAAACTCAGACACAGGAAATAAAAAAACTAATGCCAATACTACGGAAAAACTTTGTTCTATGGCTTATGTCTGAAAAAGAGGCCGATGCAGGCGAGGTAAATGATACAATGCTTTTAATGCGTGTAGAATTCCCTTTTGAAAACTTTGCATTTCTTGCAGTTAAAGCAGTTTACGAATATATAAATATTGATGCGGAAAGTGATGAGTTTGATCCCGGCTATGCATTAGCAGAAGCCTCTGTAATACTTAAAGCTGCATTCAATACTAATGATTCTATCGGAGTATTCTATCGAAACTCAGATTATATTACAGGCCTTATCAATTTCAGCTTCGACAGCAAAACCCTTGATAGACGCTGCAACACTCTTTTTAAGCAATCGTTTCACGGTTTTCGCTTCTATATTGCATCAGGACCTGTTGCTTCTAATATAAGTGAACTTGCAGGTATGGCAAACTCCACAATAGAATCCCTGCGTTATTCCTATCTCTTTCCGGAAAACAAGTATTTTTCACATGAATTTGTGAGTCGATTCGGGAAGGTTGAGCTTAATATTTCAAATGAGCTCTCCATGTTTTCTGAAGCTATGAAACGAAAAGATTCAAAGTGTACGATTGAGCTTTTATATACTATAGTTCAAAAGCTGCTCCATAGCGGCTGTACACCACAATATGCACAGCAGGTTATGCTGGAGGCAAGCTCCATTATTGAAAAATTCAGCAGGCCCGGAATAAACGAAGAGCTTATTCATATCTTTGGAGCTTGTAATGATATATTATCGCTATATCAGGCATTAAGAGATATTATAAGTTTAGAATTTGACTTTATACCTATTGTTTCAAATAACACATTGGTACTTATAAATGATGCAAAAAAGTACATAGACAGAAATTTGACCAGCTCTCAATTATCTTTACAATCAGTTTCGGATGAACTTAATATTACAACACAATATCTAAGCCAGATATTTCACGAAGTAAGTGGAATAACATTCACAGAATACATTAACTCTAAAAAAATGAAACTGGCTTGCCAGCTACTGAACGAAACTAATTTAAATATAACTGATATATCAGAAAAGCTATGCTATTCATCACCCCAGTACTTCATTAGACGATTCAAAAAGTTTTATGGGGTAACCCCGAGTTCTTATCGTCACAATATGAAAGGAAGATTGACAGAAGAAGTCAGCGAAATTTCTTTGCTACATTAGATTTTTGCAATGTAATAGAATCATTGCAAAAGAATCACAGGTAAATCTTAAAAAAGTGCACTATCTTAAATTTGTACCATTTATATCCGCTTTTAAAAATATTTCCTTCTGAAAGGAGCATTTTTTAAGAACTTAAGTAATTACCATTGTAAAAAATCCAATAGGAAAATAGAATTTGACTTGAGATATAAGTTATCTTATAGAAATTTGTATCTACAAATCTATCTTTTCAAGGAGGTATAATTATGAAGAGGAAACTTATAATGACAGTCATCTATGTACTGCTAATTGTGTTTGTATTAGGCGCATGCACCACGGGTGCAAATAAAACTGTCGCAACCGACAAAACCGGGAAAAATGACACAACCAGTAAAACAGAGGCAACTGCTTCAGCTCAAAAAGAGCCTCCAGCAGAACTCAGCTGGTTCTTTCACCCCCAGGGAACAACCTGGCAGGAATTTGACTTTTCTAATAACTGGTTTATAGACATTATCGAAGAAATAGCTAATGTCAAGTTTACCAGTGTAATTACTCCACCCCATGCTGATGTTTGGACGAAATTCGGTATGCATATCGCCTCTGGTGAATTAATGGATTTAATGTATGGTGGAGCATCTATGGCCGATCTTAATAAATATGGAAAGGATGGTGCGTTTTTACAAGTTGACAATTATATAGATAACTCTCCTATTATCTCAAAAGTCTATAATAGTGCACAGCGTGAATACATAAAAGCAGAAGACGGCAAGACCTATGTTATCTGGGGTTACCCGGGCAATGCAGATTTCGGTACAAATGAAGGCTTTGGCTACAGGGCAGACCTGCTTGAAAAGGTAGGCCTTGATACACCCACAACTCTTGATGGATGGGTTGATGCAATGCGTAAAGTTAAGGTAGAAATTCCCAATACTATCCCATACTCTACTGTTAATTTAGCCCAGTATTACGAATTAATGTTCTCGCCATTCAATATTATGTTCAATTATGGTACATGGATATATAACGATGAAAGCCATACTTATACCCATGCGTTTGATACAGAAAATATGGTGAAGGCACTTACCTTTGGCAGGATGCTTTTTAAAGAGGGCCTTTTGGATAATGAATTCATGACTCATACAAAGTCAGATTACACCAAGAAAATTTATAGCAACAACATGTTTATTGTTGTTAAGAATCGTGGTGGCATCAGCGGTTTTATAACGAAATATCCCGCTAATGGTGTTCAAGGCGCAAAACTGTTACCTTCATGGTACCCAGCCGCCGATGGCATAGACATGAAGGATGGTGTATATAAACACTGGGGTCAGCTTATAGGCGCACCAATGGTAATCAGTTCAAAGACAAAGTCTGCAGATGCCTGTATCCGTGTTATAGAAACATTATTAAGTGATAAAGTTAGAAATTTGGTAGTGTATGGGCGGGAAGGCTATGAATATGAGGTCGTAAATGGTGTGAAAACTCCGATTCAGCCTGCGGAAACCGACAATGGCTGGAGAATTGGATATGGCTTAATGGTTGGAGTAAATACAGCACAACGTATGTCCTATAAAGAAGATGCTGCAATTGATGCCAGCCCATCATATGCTTCTGAAGAAAAAGAAGCATATAAAAAAGCGTTTTCAGAACGTGCGGCAAAATTTACCGAATTGGTTTCAATTGATACACCGAGAAGCAACTTGTATGCAGCTCCTTTAAGTGATGAACTCAGTATCAAAAGAAGTGATTCCTTCGAGCTCCAGAAGTCCCTTATTGCAAAGACAATCATGGGTGATATAAGCATTGATGAATTTCGTGCAGAAGCTAAAAAGGTTGTTGCAAACGATGCGGATATTGTGGCGGCAATGAATAAACTTATGTCAGAAGCTGTTAAGAAATACGGCCTGAAATAATAAAACAAACTATTGAATTTGACGGGGCGCTTCAGTATGTGCTGCGCCCCGTTTATATGTAATATATAAACAATGGGAGGTATATATGAACAAGGAAATTTCACAAACCACACTAAAAAGCAAAAAACCTGATATATTAATCAGATTTAGAAAATCTATTCCTGTTTATATGTTAATACTACCGAGTACTGCACTTCTACTCATATTCCATTATTTACCCATATTCGGCATCTCAATAGCCTTTCAAGATTATAGTGTATACAAAGGAGTTTTCGGTAGCACATGGGTTGGTATAAAATATTTCGAACGTTTTTTAACTGATGCTAACTTTTGGCGTGTTATGCGAAATACAATCATTATAAATGTATATGATTTGATTTTTGGCTTTCCGGTACCAATTATATTTGCATTGTTTTTAAATGAATTGCGTTCAAACAAACTTAAAAGGGTTGCACAGACTATCAGCTATCTGCCACATTTTATCTCGTGGGTTGTTGTAGCTGGTATGGTTGTTACAATACTATCACCTTCGACGGGATTGATAAACATAATGCTCAAAAACATATTCAATACAGAACCAATACACTTTCTCGCAAAACCACAGTATTTCAGATCTATTTTAGTTACAGCCGATATCTGGAAGCACTTTGGTATGAGCGCTGTATATTACATAGCAGCACTTTCATCTATTGACATGGAGCTCTATGCAGCAGCATCAATCGATGGTGCCGGACGCCTGCGTCAGACATGGCATATCACACTTCCGGGTTTGCGCTTGATAATTATAGTTTTGTTAGTTCTAAAGATGGGCAAAATGATAAACATTGGTTTCGAAAAAGTATTTTTGCTTTACAATCCCATACTATATGAAGTAGGTGATGTAATAAGCACCTATACTTACCGTCTCGGTATTGAGAAGAACCAGTATTCTCTAACCTCGGCCATAGGTCTTACTCAATCGGTAATAAATTTTATTTTAGTTTTTTCGGCAAACAAGCTATCACGTAAAATTGCCGGATGGTCGCTTTGGTAAAAGAAAGGGGGCAATAATATGAAACAAACTCGAGGCGAAAAAATATTCCAGTGCTTTGATATTTTTATAATATTACTGATAATTACTGCAGTTATATTCCCACTTCTCAATATTTTTGCAATCTCCGTGAGCGATGCATCCTCAATAGTAAACGGCAAGGTTGCACTTTGGCCTAAGGGTTTTAATACCGCAGCATATTCGAAAATTTTATCAAACAATCATTTTATTCGTGCGATGCTAAATACTATTTTAATAACAGTTACCAGTACCTTCCTATCAGTGTTGCTCTCACTGATGACCGCCTATGGATTTACAAAAGAGTTTCTTGGCAAAAAATTTATAACATATCTATATGTGCTGACCATGTATTTCTCAGGCGGTCTTATTCCAACTTATGTTGTATATACGAAATACCTGCATTTGCGTAACAATTTTCTTGTTCTGATACTTCCGGGTCTTGTCAGCATGTTTTATATAATTATTGTACGCAGTCAGATTGAAAGCCTGCCTTTGAGTGTTTTAGAGTCCGCTTACATAGATGGTGCAACCGAATTTCAAACGGCATTCAAAATTGTACTACCCATGATTTCACCCACTCTTGCTGCAATTGCAATGTTTACTGCCTTAGGAAACTGGAATATCTGGTTTCAGGTTATGATTTACACAGATTATCCTAAATTCTGGACATTACAATACTATTTACGTACAATTGTATTTGGCCAATTCCTGGCGGCGAATGAGTTTATAACAGAAGCAGCAGGTGAATTTATTCCCGAGGAGAATTACCGAATGGCTGCAATAATTATTGTTGCTGCACCGATTGTATGTATTTATCCATTTGTGCAGAAATATTTTGTTAAAGGTATCATCTCAGGCTCTGTAAAAGGATAGGGTATTTAGTTGTGAAAGAGTTCAAAGAGTAAAAAGAAGGGCATTGAAAGGAGATAATAAATATGCAATGGGAACATTTGGTGCCATCGGATTTTAGGAAGGCTGTCAATGAAACAAGGCTATGTATATTACCCACTGGTTCTCTTGAACGGCATGGTGAGCATTTGCCTTTTGGCTGTGACATGATTGTTGCACATACTATAGCATGCAAGGCTGCAGAAATTGAACCTGCTGTGGTATTTCCACCTTATTATATAATGCAGGTACATGAGGCAGCCTGCTTCACCGGTACGGTCAATTATCCTCAGGCTTTTGCACTTGAGGCATTGAGACTACTTTTGGAGTCCATAGCAGCTAATGGTTTTAGAAAAATACTTGTTGTCAATGGACACGGAGGCAACAAGCACATGCTTGATTATTTTGCAATGAGCCGGGTTGATGAACTTACAGAATATATTTTTTATCAAACAGGTATCTATGGGAAACTAACCCAAGAGGAAGATAATATTATAAAGAATGTGTTTGGCACCAATTCTGGTGGACATGCCGGTGAACTGGAGACATCACTTTTCATGGCATGCTGTCCGGGCAAAGTAAAACTTGAGTATGCCCAGCAAAAACCAGTTATGCCGCTAAAGCGCTTTAAGCATTTGTGGGATAATGGTGTTAACAACGCTTTATGGTGGTATGCAGACTATCCTGAAAATGTAGCAGGTGATGCCCGTCTTGCGTCTGAAGAAAAAGGCAGAGTGGTATTGGATGTTTACGCCAAATCACTGGCCCGTGCCATAAAGACGGTCAAGGAAGACACTGAAGCAGTTCGTTTACAGACAGAGTTTCTAAAATATGTGAAGAATAAAGGAAACTATGGAGGCTAAGCCATATGGAACTTTTGAATAATAAACTTAACTGGTATAAAGGAAATTTGCATTGCCATACAAATATTTCAGATGGGTTAATTTCACCATCGGAATGTATAGATGCATATAAGAAAGCAGGATATGATTTCCTTTCTATCACTGATCATGCAAAATATTATAAAGGGTATGAAACGGAAAACTTTGTTTTATTTAGCGGAACAGAATTTCATCATGTGAATTGGGTAACAAGAAAGAATTTTCATATTTTAGGTATAGGT
>DAOSDD010000036.1:0-24180 GCA_035362115.1 Clostridiales bacterium
AGCTTCACTTATGCTCCTTACCAATATTTTCTTCACTTAAATTATATGCACCCAATTTGCAGGGTGCATTTACTGAATTTGGAGAAATATTTACCAGGGGCTGTCGTTACAGTGCTTGCACCCAACTATGTGTGTTCCCTTACCTTATCTGCCCTGCAACTATTTCCGCCATCCGTTCACCTTCTCCGGGTTCCAGAGGCAGCCTAAGATAAAGTAGGCAGGATAGTAATCCCGCATAACCTTGTTTTTCAATATCATCTCTTGTAGGTACATATCTCATAGTGGAATTGGCATTCCCCAATGCTAAAACATTGAAATCTGGTAAGGACTCCCTAATAATAGAGCCAATCTCTGTGAATACTTCACCTGGGAACCCTATCAAAAGCACATTACCTATTCGAAAAATCTGAACAGTTAAAAATTCCAGGTATGGCTCCTTGCTTCTCTCTAATTGGGTTTTCATTTCGGCAGCCCATATTTTTGCAACCTTATATGCTCCTGGATTTTCTTCTTTCTTGCGTTCATATATTTCAACCTGTCTGTCTATATCTTCATGCTTATACTTCTGCAGCTTAAGGCTCAAGTCTATTTCATATGCATCCAGACTTGATTCCTTCATTTCTTCAGTTTTAGAAACGCTGTCTAGAAGTACGTTTACTATCCGCCTGCCATATTCATCAATTATCTCGGGAGTGCCTGAACCCCATTTTATAAGATTTTGAACAGGATCAATATCTCCGCAAAGGCCTGTTAAGAATACTCCGTCAAAGCCCTCCTCATTTAAGGCTTTTATTACTCTGCCGGGGTAATCCGCAGATACATGCCTTAATGGTCCAAGTGTGACAGGATGACAGCCATAACTTAGAATAGCAAGAGGCCTTCCTTCATCGAAATAGAATACCATACCCCTTACAACATTATCGACAGGACCATCTTTGGATACCCTGTTAAAGCCTATAGGCTCTATTTCTTTTGTTACGCTTTTAACACTTGCAATTTCCATTAAATTATTAAAGGCTGATTTACCTGCTCCTATAAGAAGATCAATCAAAACACTGCGATATTTCTCGTCAGGTTCGCCGCATCCGATCAATCTTCCTGTAGCAGGTCCTGTATGAGTATGTGTGCAAACAATCATAATGTTTGTTTTGCTAATACTAATTTCATTAGAAATCTGCTGTTTTACAGCATCAGAAATTGGCTTGTCAATTGCAACCAAATCACAGTTTATTAACAGCATTCTTTTATTATCGCCTTCAAATGCTACTGCCCTTGCATAAAGATTATCCAGCACTCCTTCTGCCTTTCTCTCCAGAAACCATCCATACCCGCTTAGTTCAACACCTGGTTCAGGTGTGATGTCTATGGAAGAATACCCGATCTTCATAATTTTTTCACTCCTATAAACATATTTGTGACAAGAAATATGTTTTAATCTTCCTGCCGCATAAATGAAATCTTATGTTACCTTTAACTTGCTACCCTTTAAATAAATTTATTTATATTACTTTATATTATGCCACCTTATACAACCCAGATTTATATGCAAAGTAAAGATTCCCTTTAGAATCAATAGTTGCCGTACTAACCGCACCTGGCAAGTCAAGTACATATTCCAGCCTGCCCTCTGCCGGTTTTAGGAAATAAAGCTCTTTACCGCAGAATAGGGCTGCTATATTTTCAGAACATTTTATTATGCAGGAACAAGGTGCCTTCATTTTTATTGAGTTTGAGAACTCCATAGTGTGACAATTAAATATTTCAATTTTACTATCGATATTTACTATACCAAGATCCCCAACTATTTCAATCAGACCTAACTTCTGCTCTTTAGGAAATTCTCTTTTCCAAATCAGTTTCCCTTCAATATCCATTACTGCAAGAAATAAAGGTTCAACTTTTTCAGGTAGACCGTTGCCCCATCCGCTGGTAGTAAAGTAGAGGTTTTTTTTCCCTGAAGCTATTGATCTTATACTTTGTCCCGGTATAAGATCTTTCCATACTGTTACATTGTAAATTTCAGGGTCAACCCGGGAAACTCCTCCCCCATATACCCCATATTTTGCTGTCCAACCTGTCCATAAAGCCCCATCAGGGCCAATTACGCTTTTAGCTCCCGGTCTTATTAATTCAGGAGCAACTGATTTTAAAGTTTTTGGATTTACATTATTGAACTGATCCCATGGCTTTTCCGGGTCATAAACTACATGGTCTCCCCCTGCATAACAGGTCATGAAGATTTTATTGTTAATACATTTCATACCGTATACTTCTCCGCCATTATTACATACAGCAGGAGTATTGAAATACTCACCACTTTTTGTATTATAACGAGGCGATAGATGTCCCCCACCTGATGTATTATAACAAAATATGGTTTGACCAAAATTACTAGATCCCCATATACATCCATTGTTATCAGTTGTTATTGTCAAAATACCTGTAGCAGGGGCATCGACAGGTATTTTTTTCAGGGTTAAAGATTCACCATTTTCAAGGGTTAAAGCATCGTCATTTTTATTTGAAATAAAATATTCCTGGCCTCTAATTCCAAATATTCTATTATCCTTTAATTCCAATATTCTTCCTATTCCCTTATCAGATAGTGCCCTTTGATACGTTTTATTATTTATATTTTGATTGTTTCCGCTTTGAATATTTCGACCTTGATTTGCTTCATTTTGATTTGCTCCGCTTTGATTTGATCTATTTTGTTCTTTATCAACTTTTAATATATCTGAATTGTTTTTGATGAGTTCGAAAGTCTCAGTATTATAAAAGTCCAGCTCACCATTAGTTTCCGTGCATATGTAATTAGTACTTATTTCTTTTATTTGTGCATTTTCCTTTCCAAAAGGCTTCACAGAGCCTGTTTCAACACTCCAAGCTACAATATGTGGTTTATCCATACCGCAATTAATTAATATGTAGTTTCCAACCCGCCACACGGTTCTACTATACATATTGCCTGAATAATGTGACATTTTCCCTATGTTTTTAAGTATATGCTTTTGCGGGTCATATTGTAGCAAAACACATCCAGGATAGGTTCCGCCATATACCATACCGTCTGAACCCTGTACCAGATTCCAGATATATGTTTCATTTTCATCTCGTAGTGGTTCCGCCCATGTACGGCTTTTCAGGTCCAGACAGTGCAGATAGCCTTTTAAGCCGCAAGTGCCTACCAAAAGCTTTTTATCATCAAGTGAAAGCAGTGCCCAGGCACCCTCATCTCCCGGTAATTCAATCCACTCCCCTAATTGAGTTTCCGGATCAATAAAAACCAGCCCGCCAGTTCCACCTGAAACAAAAGACGATAATACTGCTTTTTCACGATCATCCTTATGATCCTTAATAGATATAGCTCCTAAAAAGCAGAAATTTCTACAGGGGTCACATAAATATTCGCATTTTACCTTTTTATTTTCCATTTTTTAATAGCTCCTATTCTTGCATATAAAATTAATTTGAATCATTTTCCGGGGTGCATTTAATTTCTTCTAACAAATTAGATGCACTCTGTTCTCCGGTTTAATCCAGTTTTTCTTCATACAAGCTTAGAAGTCCCTTTACAAAATCATCTGAATCATAAACAAAGCCATATAAAAGGGCTACTCTCCATAATGCTACCTGTTTGCAGATCTCTTCTCTTGCAGTTTCTTTATTTTCTATAGCAGTAACAGCTTGCCTAATTGTAGAACATAATATGCCTTTTCTGCTCATATCTACCATTCCTCCAGGTGATAAAAGCAAGCATCCATCAATTGCAAATCCAATATATATTAAATGGTTTATTTTGTTCTCAATACAATATGCTAAAAGCTGGGTTGAATCTTTTGCTATGGCCTCATCATTAAGAGGCTCTGCTTCTTTTGCAAACGTCATTTTTGATTGTCCTGCTTTAATATCAGCAACATTATGTTCTCCCGGGAAAACATTGGCATACCTGAATCTATATATTTCCTTCAGGACCTCATCTTCGGAATTTATAAAATTCTGTTTATACTCTTCCCTTATATGCTTCTTTTCAAGCTCTTTTACAATTTTATATCCCGGATAGTCTTTGCAATATTCATCTCCTGAGGCAATATGTACAATATTCATGTTTGCTTGTCGGGAAGCACTAAGTATTTTGGGAAACTCAGTCCTTAATATTTCATATGACCTGGGTATATACTCAACTGCCCTGTGCCAGCCAGGATATTGCTCCCGCGTACCACAATCCCAGGCATGCATAACAGCAAGGGCGGTTTTTTCAGTGTTAAGAGGCAATAGTGCCTTTTTCCACCCTCCGTATCCTTCCCCTGGTATGTCCTTGCTAAAGTCAGCATCGAAATGTTGGTAATAATTTGTTGGTACTTTTATTATTGCCATACTATTTGCACCACCTGTTCATTTTTAGTTATTAAAGCTATACTAATTCATTTGCATTGCCGGATATCTTCTCCATTGCCCGGATAATATCATCCATATCTTCTTTTGCACCAAGCAGCATATTCCCAGAAAACCAAATTGCCCCATCATTAGAAGCCTCTTCAGTTTTGGGAAGATAAAGCTTTGAGTAATCTGTTTCAGAACCTGTAGATTTTCTAAAGTTTGCGGAATTAAAAGCATCCATTTTATAGAGTGGAATATAACCACCACTGCATGGAATTCCCTCTGCACACATGGCAGATATTAATTTATTACGGCTTAGATTACCAAGTTTTTTGCTATCATATTTTATAATATACAAATGATGGGAATTCCTAGTTATTCTCTCATCTTCACTCAATAGCTGTATAAAATCAAACTCTTTTAATTTTGAATTGAGATATGAAGCATTTTTCATACGTATTTCAATCTGTTCATCAAGCTTGTCAAGTTGCGCATTAAGCACGGCAGCTTCCCATTCGGCCATTCTGGCATTGGTACCCATTAGTACCAACCCACCGAATTCACTGGACATTTCATATGCTCTTCCAGAGTGGTGATAATGCCAGAATTCTTTAAAATGTTCGTAATTATTAGTTATAATAGCTCCACCCTCACCACAGGACATGTTTTTACTATTTTGAAAACTAAATGATCCTGCATCACCTATAGCTCCAACTTTTCTGCCTTTCCATTCCGAGCCATGAGCATGGGCTGCATCTTCGATAACATTTAACCCGTGCTTATAGGCTATTTCCATGACTTTGTCCATATCGCACGGCCTGCCCCCTATATGCACAACTACTATAGCTTTTGTTTTTGGGGTTATTTTCTCTTCAATGCTGGCAGGATCAATATTGTAAGTATTTGGGTCAATATCAGTAAATACAGGCGTGGCACCGGCTATAGCAACAGATGATGCAGTAGATATAAACGAATAAGCAGGAACTATTACCTCATCACCATATCCTATGTTAAGACCACGGATAATTAATTCCAGACTAATGGTACCATTATGTACTGATATTCCATATTCTGCATCCTGATATTTAGCAAACCTATCAGCAAAACCAAGAGCTTCGTTACCTAGAGTTCCCCATACACCCGATTTTAAAACCTTCTCCAGTAATTCGACTTCTTTGCTTCTCCATTGCGGCCATTGAGTGAATGGGATGTGTCTCATTTTATTGCCGCCATTTATAGCTAAACCAGCCATTGTCATCTCTCCCTTCTAAATCTATAGCATTATTCAAATCACCGTTATACTTAATCACCATTATTCCTGGTTGTCTCCATTCCAGCATAGCAGTACATTCTTATTCGTTTGAAAGCTCATCAGCATGCTCATAAATCTTCAGCATTGCATCCACAATGTCATCAATATCCTCTTTTCCGCCCAGTAAAGCAGTATGATAAAGCCATGCCCCTTCTTCATAGGCAGCCCGATCATTGACAGGGAGACTGATATCCTTGTATGATACAGTGCACCCGGTTGCCTTCCTAAACGCATCACTATCTAAAAATACCATCCTATAAATTGGCAGAGAGTAACCTGTGGCACATAACCCTATTCCTTCAGCGTGAAGCGCTTTGACAAACAAATCTCTGTGAATTCCCCAGCATCTCTCCTTTTTATATTTAAATACATATAAGTGATGAGAGTTTTTGGTTATATTGGGATCTTCATACAGCGCATCTATAAAACCTGTTTCCTTAAGTCTCTTTGTAAGATATGCAGCATTGGTCATTCTCTTCTCTATCTCGCCATCCAGTTTATTAAGCTGTACATCAAGTATTACTGCCTGCCATTCTGCCATTCTTGCATTTGTACCAAGAACAGGATGCTGATACCATATATTGCTGTCATAATCTCTGCCGCAGTTGTGTACACTCCATATGGATTTGTACAGGTTCTCGTTATTTGTAGTTATAGCGCCACCCTCTCCACAGCATAGATTTTTACTTGCTTGAAAACTAAAAGAACCTACGTCTCCTATTGAGCCAACCTTCCTGCCTTTCCATTCCGAGCCATGGGCATGAGCCGCATCTTCAATAACATAGAGTTTGTGCTTCCGGGCTACATCCATTATTTTATCCATATCACATGGCCTTCCGCCTAAATGTACTGCAATTATGGCTTTTGTCCGCTGTGATATATGCTGTTCAATATTTGCAGGATCAAGGTTATAAGTGTTTTCATCTATGTCTGCAAAAACCGGAGTTGCTCCAGCAAATGTAATAGCAGATGCGGTTGCTACAAAAGTATACGGAGGTAATATTACCTCGTCACCACGCCCTATATTAAGTGCTCTTAGAATAACTTCAAGGCTTACTGTACCATTAGGTGTTGCAACAGCATATTTTGCATTGCAATAAGCTGCATATCTTTTAGCGAATTTTTCTGTCTCAGCTCCTAATGTTCCCCACTGTCCTGAATTGAGTACTCTCTTAAGCCGCTCTAATTCTTCTTCTCCACTCTTGGGCCAGGAAGTAAAAGACTTGGTTCTTAAAGGTTCCCCGCCTTTTATTGCAAGTGTTGACATAGCTTTCCCTCCATTTTCATTGATATTTTAACGTTTTATTGATATTTTAAAGGTTTTTATTTCTTTTCATATCTTTTTCTCTATTGAAAAGCACCCTTAGTTATGAAATACTCTTAAGCCATCTGTTTCTAAGTAAAATGCCTGCACCAACGTGGGCATTTTTTACAATATGGTTTGATAAAAATATTTCCGGTATATCCTGTCGTATCGGTAGTAACATCTGAGTGAGCATTGTCTTTATGCCTTCAATAAAAAAATCATGATCCAATCCGGCATATCTGCATTCAATTATTATGGCATGGGGATCTATAAACCATATAACATTATATAAAGCTGAAGAAATCCTCTTGCAGAAATCCATCAAACGCCGCCTGAAATCATGAAAGTTGTCTGTGTCTGCTTGATAGTCTTCCAGCATCTTCATTATATCTTCATCACTACCAGTAATATTATCATTACCAGCTACTTCCCTGGCAAAAGCTTTTAGTGATATGAGTTCCTCAAAGCAGGTGTTTTCGTCTGCAAGTACCTGACCAATATCCCCGGCAAATGAAAATAACCCGCGTAGTATAGATCCATTAACTGATATGGCTCCGCCAACCCCTTCTCCAATATATGCGTAATATATGATTTTTCCGGTATAATCAGGAATTGTTGTTATATTAGCCTGAGCAGCAAACTTAACATCTTCATCTATAAAGATGTCAAGGATATAATCTTCAAGAATATTGGTTTCAAGAATATTGTCTTCAAGGGTATCATCTTCTATGTATTTACCTCTTATTAATGTCTCGCTGATTATAGATTTTATGTTTAGCTGCATTAATTCAGGTATACGTTTATTTATTACAATGTCATTTTCCACATCATAAGGTCCCGGGACAACAACTCCTATACTTATAGTTTCATCAACCGGGAAGTGGGTATTTATATACTTATCAGTGATTAATAGAAAATCTTCCAAATTATCTGTATAGTTGCGTTCAAAGTTGTATCTCCATTCTTTGAAGGTATTGTGTATTGTCAAATCAAGGTTTAATATAGTAAATGAAAATTCCAATGATGTCAGATCAATTATTATAAACCTTTTTATATCTTTATTAATAGAAAGAAGCTCAGCTTTCCTTCCTACAGTGTTTGCCTGTTCTTTGTCTACATGATGTATGATACCGAACCTGTCCAGATGATCTACTATGTTGCATACAGTCATTAAACTTAAGTTTGATAATCTGGCAGCATCATTACGGGTTATTTTATCATTGTTGACAATGATATCAAACAACAATTTGATGTTTTGAGCTTTAATAGTGTTTAAACCAATCTGTTTCATTTTTCTTCATTCGCCTTTCAACAATCTGTAAAAGTTTAATTTGCAAAGTTTACAATGATTTTATTTTCTTCGAGTATTTATCTATTAATGATTTATTGATCCTGTCGCCGCCATCTACATTGCTGCTGCTAAATACTTCGGGTACTACATTTTTACCAAGCATTATCTCTATTGCTTCGCATATAATGGCGTGCAGAAGCATGGCACCCATAACTGTTGAAGTGGGTCCAACATTACCGATACGGTCAAACTCCATAGATGCGTCACCAATGCTTCCACAATTATCAATTATTATATCGGCCAGTTCATATAGAAGCTTCCCGCTTTCATGCCTAGATGCCACACTTTTTGAATGTTTAAGATTTGTTAATGCCCATACTTTCATTCCTCTTTTTTTAGCTTCAATGGCCATTTCAATACTGACAGTATTCCTGCCCGAGTTAGATGCTATAATTATGACATCATCTTTTTGCACAGGATAGTTATCCAGCAGAGCTTTTGCATAGCCATGCAGCCTTTCCAGCGAAGTACTTTTTACTGCTCCTGCATGAAGCATTAATCCCTCATCCAATATGGGGTTCACCCTGACAAGTCCTCCAGCTCTATAAAATATTTCTTCAGCCAGCATATGGGAATGCCCCGTGCCAAAAGTGTATATCATTCCTCCTGAAATTAAACACTGTGAAATAGTTTTTGCAGCTTCTTCCAATGCTTGTATTTGGGTTTCTTTAACTTCCTTTATAAGTCTTTCTATGTTGGATATATAATCCATTGCTTTTGACATATATTTCTCCTTCCTACATCTATATATAACACAAAAATGATTATACTTTGAGATTATCTAAAAATTCTTGAGTAACAGGGTATCCCCTTTTTTTCATACCATACAACACGGCTCCTATTTCCGGTGCAAGCTCAGGGAAACTAATTTCAGCTTTTGGATATAAGGTATGAACTTGACTAATAAAAGAGCTTGAAATGTATGGACTGTTTTGAAATACACCACCATACATGCCTACAATGCAGTCGTCAATACGAAGTATATCCATAAGTCTGCAGACATATTGAACAAGAATGGCCACAGCTCTATCAACTATAGAAGCAGCAATACTATCGCCCTCTTTTGCACATTTCTCCACCTCTTTGGCAAATTTTGCAAGTTTTGAGTTTTGCATTGGTGGATTATAAAGAACATCAATGAGCTGACGATAGCTTTGGACGTTAAAAAAGTTTGTAACTCTTTTTTCAAGTATAGTTTTTTCTCCCGTACTTTCAAAGCTTCTTATACCTGCCTTTATTCCTTCAATAGCTATATGATATGCGCTTCCTTCGTCTTGAAGTAAATATCCCCATCCCCCTAAAATATGTAATTTTTCTGTTTGATCAACTGCAATAGCCATTGAACCTGTCCCGCTGACTACCATAATGCCCGATTTGCCCAATGTCATTCCCATCAGTGCCATATATACATCACTTTGCATTTCTATTTTTTCAGGCTGAAAAACTTTACCTGCAAATGCGATTATTACGTCTTCAGCAGGCTCATCATCTAAGGAGGACATACCTATGGAAATGAATTCATAATCTGAGATTCCGCATTCATCTATAAGCCTATCAATAGCTTGCTTTAAGTTACTTCTTGCTGCAGACATGTTTGTAGCATAGAAGTTGGTCCCTTCTCCCACGGTCTTGCCTAATACTTGGCCTTTGTCAGTTACGGCTATAATGTTTGTTGATGTACCCCCGCCATCAACACCAACAAAAATTCTATCTGCCAGATCCCTCACCTCTTTTTTAGTATTATTCTAGTATTATTTTGGTATTATTATAGCTCCAAGTTATGATGCTGCTTTATAAAACCAATTTATAAATAGACTTTATAAACTTCTTTTATTATATCATACTATAAATTTTTTTCAAGATAAATCATGAAGAACAATTGCTAGTTTAGACAGCTTGACAAAAGTGCTTTATACACCATTTGCACTTGAAGAATATGTAAGACAGCATAGTCATTACAGAGTTGAATGAGTATTAACATGCAACCAACCCGGTTCCCTTTCTATAAGAATATCCGATGTTGCTTTAAGCATATCTGATGCCGCTTGTTGTGCAATTTTCAGTAATTCTATATCCTTATACAGGTTTGCAATCTTAAGTTCCGGTATTCCATGCTGCTTTGTCCCGAAGAATTCCCCGGGACCCCTGAGTTCCAGGTCTTTTTCCGATATTATAAAGCCATCACAGGTTTTTTCCATTACCTGCATACGCTCTTTTGCAATTGGAGAATTACTTTCATTATACAAAATGCAGTAGGATTGGTCTTTTCCTCTCCCGACCCTTCCCCTTAACTGATGAAGCTGTGCCAGTCCAAACCTTTCTGCGTTTTCTACAACCATTATTGTTGCATTAGGAACGTCCACTCCTACCTCAACAACAGTAGTTGATACCAGAATATCAATTTTCCCTTCAATAAAGTCCTTCATGACCTGTTCTTTCAAGTCTGGTTTCAGCTTTCCATGAAGAAGTCCTACTTTCAAATCTTTAAAATCCTTTTTGGCAATATCTTCAGCCAGGGTAATTGTTGACATTGCATCAATATCATCAGAATCTTCAACTAATGGACATATTATATATACCTGTCTGCCCTGCTCTGCATTTTTACGGATAAAATTATTAATTCTTTCCCTCATGCTTTTATTTACTATATAAGTCTTGACAGGTGTTCTTCCGGGAGGTAACTCATCAATGACTGATATATCAAGATCTCCATAGAGTATTAGGGCAAGAGTTCTGGGGATAGGTGTAGCAGTCATTACAAGGATATCCGGGTTTTCCCCTTTTTTTGAAAGGCAGGCTCTCTGTCTTACACCAAATCTGTGTTGTTCATCAGTAATGACGAGCCCCAGGTTATAACATTCAACTCCATCCTGTATTAGTGCATGTGTTCCTATAACTATATCAATATCACCATTTTTTATTCCTTCCAAAACTTTCGATTTTTCCTTTCCGGTTATATTCCCTGTAAGCAATCCCGTATTAACATTATATTTCTGGAGAAGCCCTTTGACTAACCGATAATGCTGCTCGGCAAGTATGCCTGTTGGAGCCATAAGGACTCCCTGGTAACCATTTTCAACTGCCTTAAGCAAGGCAAGGACAGCTACAATAGTCTTCCCTGAACCAACATCTCCCTGAATCAATCTATTCATAACCCCGCTGCTTTCCATATTTGTTTCTATATCTTTAAATACCTTCAGCTGAGCATTGGTAAGTTGAAAAGGAAGAGATTTAACCAGGTCATGGACGTTTTCTCCTTTTTTAAATGAAATTCCCTTTTTACCTTCATTAAAAGATTTTTTTACAGCTAAAAGGCTTAGTTGAAGCGAAAACAATTCTTCAAATACCAGCCGGTATCTTGAATTATTCAAAGCTTCATTATCATGGGGAAAGTGAATGTTTTGTATTGCATAATTTATTTCACTCAAAAGGTATTTTTCTCGTATGTTTTGGGGTAGTATTTCAGGGATTATGCCATCAACCTGCTTCAACCCTTCTTTAGCAGCAGACCTAATGACTGCCTGAGATAATTTAACCGTGGTAGAATATACAGGCACTATATTGCAAAAGCTATCCTTGGTCTTTTCATGATCTCCTGACTTCTCATAAACCGGGGTTTGTACTTCGATAAAACTGCCTGCTCTTTTGATTTTCCCATAAAAAAAATAGCTTTCACCCGGTCTAAAAACATTTTTAAGATATGGCTGGTTAAACCAAACTGCATAAGCTATGCCTGTATCATCAGATATTTCAATTTTCTGAATTGTCATCCTTGCTCCATGGCTGGTTTCTCTTAATTTTGAAGTAATTGTACCTATAAAAGCAGAGTTTTCTTCATTCTGTAAATTGTTTATCTTTACAAGTCTGCTGCGATCTTCATAATCTCTTGGGTAGTACTGGATAAGATCCTTAACAGTGAAAACTCCTATTTTGTTTAAAAGTTTCTCCCTTGCCGCGCCTATTCCTTTCAAACAGCTTATAGGTCTTTTTAATATATCTTCAGAATTATTATTCATAAAAATAAATCATCCACCTTTGCTGGTATTATAACCATCCCTATGTTTCTGTACTATTATACTACAAAAATAGTTTTAAAAATAGCTGCAAAAAACTTGATTATTAATATGCATATATGTTAGAATATTAGTTGTTTGACCGCAACAGAGGGAAAAGTTGATGTACATTTTCTCCATTGAAGGAGGTGCGATATTAAATGGCAAAATGTTTTATATGTGAAAAGGAAACAACATTTGGAAACCAGGTAAGTCACTCTATAAGAAGAACTTCCAGGTCATGGAAGCCTAATATAAAAAGAGTCAAGGCTTTGGTTGATGGTTCAGCTAAAACAGTATATGTATGCACAAGGTGCTTACGTTCCAACAAGGTAACAAGATCAGTTTAACCTTATTAATAATGGATCTTGGCTTAAATAATTTTGCAGAATAAAAAAAGTGTGAAGACACACTTTTTTTATTCTATGGCAGTATAATATGTGCTATGTTCACTGTTTCATCTCATACCCAATACCTTTTTAAGTACAGAACTAAGAAATTTAGGCATACGTACAACAAGTATCTTCATTTAAATACACTCCGTTCAATATAATCTCTTCCTTATCAATATATTCAAATAATTTTTTTTGGTGCATGTGAGTGCATGGTGTAAACTTTATGATATGTGGACTTCTATAAGTGCGTTTTGCTGAATAAAATATTTAGTAGATTTAATACTAATATGCCAATTGGGAAGGCGATATCTTACGGGATAATTTTTGATAGCATCGGGAAGGTAGTACTTTCCATAAGCAACATAACAAAGTAGTATTAAATAAAATTAATATGAATAATAGGCAGGTTATGCAAATGATTGTCCTTTTCTATAGAGATGCAAAAAGGAAGGCTATATTTTCATTATTAGTGGTTGCTTTATGGGCTTTTATGTATTACATATCCGGACTGTTCTTTGAAAAAGTGCTCGTTTTAAATATAACTATTGGCGATATGTTTTCTTTTTCTTGTTCACCAGCTCTGAAGTTGGGAAATATGTATGTGCATCATCTTGCTGATGATGCCATTACAGTAAATTCAAACAATGTAGGACCGGAAAGCCAGAAATTTTCAACTTACAATTCGTTGAAAGGAAAATTCAGTTTTGAATATCCTTCCATATTTACTCTCAGTGAAAAAGAATTCCCTTCATCAGAGATACTTTATCATATTGACTTCAATGATAATGAACGCATAGTACATGGTTTCGTTCAGGTGTGGGACCTCCCTTATTCACTTAAAGATTTCCTTGATAAATCCAAAGCCAATAGTACTCTGAATTATAAAAGTTTCAAATCGACAGAAGCTGCTATTGACGATAAAGAAGGTTATTTATGGGATTACACTGTGTTAGGTGGTAACGAAAATATAAAATATAAAGCATTAGAATATTTCTTTAAAAAAGGTAGTAGGATGTATAGAATAAGCATGTTTGCCCCAGAAAGCCACTGGAGTGAAAATAAGGTAAATATTTTCTGGGGCATGGTTAAGTCATTTAAAGTGTTTCGCAAAGAAGCATCAGATACTGAGATTTTGTCCGTAATCACAATGCTCTCTTATAGGGCACCTGGTGCATTGGGGTTTTCTGGCAGTGCATATTGCTCTGCCATGGTATACCAGCTGGTGGCAAAACTTTGTCCACTCTTGTTTGGGTACTATTTCCATTAAATCATATTCAATTTTCTCCGGATGATCATTTTTGGTTAATCCTATCCGTTTGGACAGCCTTGCAGCATGGGTATCAATAACAACCCCAGGTATACCAAAAATATCCCCTAGAACTAAATTAGCTGTTTTCCTACCCACTCCCGGAAGTTTTAGCATATCTTCAAGATTATCAGGCACCTTACCATTAAAATGCTCTATCATCATTTTACAGCAATTTGTTATATTTCTGGCTTTATTCCTGTAAAATCCAGTAGATTTTATGTCATTTTCAAGTTCACTCTGGTCTGCATTTGCAAAATCTTCAACGGTCTTATACTTTTTAAATAAATCTTTTGTTACAATGTTAACCCTTGCATCTGTACATTGAGCCGCTAACTGGGTAGCAACAAGAAGCTGCAAAGGGTCTTTATAGTGCAGTGAACATGAAGCTTCAGGGTATAGCTTGTCAAATACATTAATAATTTCATTAACTCTTTTTATGTTTTTTTGCCTGTTTTTTTCTTCTACTTTATTTCCCATTTTGTTTGGTGTTACCTTTTCTTTCGTTATTTTCTTTTCCATTGTTAAACTAATTTCTTTTCAATAGCTATATAGTATAACTCCATATATTTCTCTGCGGATCTGTTCCATGAAAAGTCCCGGGTCAAAGCCCTTTCTACTAGCATTTTCCATTCTTCAGGTTTGCGATTATATAGAGATAAAGCTCTTTCTATAGTTATATACAATTCATCAGGGGAAAATTCGGTAAAGGAGAAACCATTCCCATTTTCCCTATCTTCATCATAGTCAATAATTGTCTCTGCAAGACCCCCTGTTGACCTTACAATAGGGATAGTACCATATCTTAAGCTTATAATTTGACCTAAGCCGCATGGTTCAAAGCGCGATGGCATCAAAAACATGTCACAGCCTGCATATATTTTCTGTGCCAGAACAGCATTAAAGCCTATAAATGCACTCATTTTTTCAGGATACCTGTTTTTTATGCCTGTAAAGATGCTTTCATAATAGGGATCGCCTGTGCCTAAAAGAATGAACTGCAAATCATGCTTCATTATGTCATCAATTCTTTCAATGATTAAGTCCAGTCCTTTTTGTCCTGACAACCTTGATACCAAACCAATGACCGGCATATCGCCTGCAGGGAGACCCATTTCCTCCTGTAAAGCATATTTATTTTCCTTTTTTGCTTCCAAAGATTTTATATCATAATTCTTATATATTCTTTTGTCGGTAGAAGGGTTAAAATCCTCATAGCTAATACCATTTACAATTCCATATAGATCTTTTCCCCTCTTTCTCAGCAAGCCGTCCAGGCCTTCACCGTATTGGGGAGTCTGAATTTCCTTTGCGTAACTGCTGCTCACGGTATTAATAATATCAGCATATACAATGCCCGCTTTCATAAAGTTAAACATTCCGTAATATTCTACTTTATCAGGTATAAACACTTCCCCTCCAACATTAAAAAGACTTGTTACTTCTCTTGGGAAATTGCCCTGATACTCAAGGTTGTGTATAGTATAAACTGAAGAAATTCCACTATAAAAAGATATATTATTATATCTTTCTTTGATCAGCATGCAAATCGGTCCTGTATGCCAATCATTGCAATGTATTATATCAGGTTGAAAATTAATCTTAGGAAGCATTTCAAGTACTGAATTGCAGAAAAACGCAAATCGTTCTGCATCATCAAAGTGACAGTATATACCATCTCTGTCAAAGTAATCATAACTGTCTACAAAATAGAAGGGAAGACTGGCTTCAGTTTCCCTTATTATACATGTTTTAACATTATCCCCCATTTTAACGGGGAAATCAACTACATATTTCATTGGACTCTTTATTGCTTTATATCCCGGCATAACTACCCTTACATCATTTCCACCTGCTGCAAGTGCTTTAGGCAAAGAACCTGCTACATCGGCAAGACCCCCTGTTTTCGCAAAAGGCGACACTTCTGCTGAAACATATAATATTTTTAACTTCCCTTTATGATGCATTTTTTAATGCCCTCCAGTTATTATGTTTTCATCCTTTTTATTGCTCATCAAATAGAGGTTTATCCTCTCCAAGTTCAACTTCTATAGTCAAAGTCTTGTTATCTCTATATATCTCAAGCTTTACAATATCACCGGGCTTATACTTGTCTTTAATAGTATTTAACTCATCAAGGCTTTTTACAGGTGTTCCCTCACATTTTACAACTATGTCTCCAACTTTTATACCTGCTTTATAAGCACCACTGAAAGGTATTACTTCCTTTACAAGTACGCCTTCCGGTACTTTGTAGTATCTGGCTGCTTCTGAATTAAAGTCGGGATCTGCTCTCAATCCCAATAGTGGTCTTCCCGGAACATATTTATGCTCAATGAGGTTTTCAAATATATCCTTGGCGGTATTTATTGGTATGGCAAACCCAATACCTTCAAACCCCTGGGCAACTACTTTAATACTGTTTACTCCTATAACCTTTCCCTCAGAGTTTACAAGTGCTCCACCACTATTACCTGGATTTATAGCCGCATCTGTCTGTATAAGTTTAAACTCATAGCCATTTTCAGTCTGGACTCTTCTATTAAGACCGCTGATAACTCCTGCTGTAACTGAGCCCATGTATTCAAGGCCTCCGGGGTTTCCTATGGTAACAGCAAGTTCACCTACTTCAAGAGCATCAGAGTCCCCCAGTTCAGCGGCAGGAAGTCCGGTTCCGTTAATTTTCAAGACTGCCAGGTCTGTTCTCCAGTCAACTCCTACAATTTCTGCTTTGTAGGGTTTATCTTCCTGGTTTGGTAAAAATACCTCTACAGTTGCACTGCCGCTTACTTTATTTGTCCTGGAATCATATGCCTTTTCAATTACATGGAAGTTGGTTAAGATATAGCCGTTATCCCTTACTATTATACCTGAACCTTCTCCCTTATCCTGCTGTTCGCCAAAAAAGAAGTTTTGAACCTTTGCAGTAACCCTTATTCCTACAATAGACGGGCTGACTTTCTTGGCAATCCAGGTAACAGGTGAATTGGTTTTCTCGATTTCAATCTTATATGATTTTCCAGCATCCTGTCCGTTTGCAGGACTATTTGAAGCAACATTTTTACCTGTCATCCTGTCAAAATAGCTGCTAAACTCAGGCTGTATGGCAGGTGCTATAAACTGGAAGGCTGAAAATACTACCCCCCCACCCAGGATTGAACTAATAAGAACTATTGCTACCAGCTGAAGCATATTAAGTCTATATCCTTTTTTGCTTTTCTTTTTATTATAGCTTTCGCTGTAATAAAAAGGTGAACCTTGGGAATTACTCCTGCCGCTATAAGTACTATTACTATAATTTATATTGCTATAACTACTGCTATTATTACTATTGTATAAAGAGCCGGAAGTATGGTCACTATTTTCAGAAAACTTTTCTGAACCATCGTCATTAATTTTTTTAATATCATCTTTATTCAGTCTGTAATTGTTATCATCATCAAACATGATTACCCCTCCTTGCAATTATTTTCATTACTTATTAAAACCTTAAATAAATATGTTTTTTTAATAATGCAGTTTTATAATAAGTAATTTATCCTTCACTAACCTTACAATTATATTTTAATTATACTTTTTTAAGTAAGTGTGAATAATCTGTTAATTTTCATACTGGATTATATTAGGGATTCATCTGCCCGCTTTAAAGTGAAATGGAAAGTTGTACCTTTACCTGGTTCGCTTTCAACCCATATTTCCTGACCATGCTCATTAATAATATTCTTTACTATGGCCAGGCCTAGGCCTGTACCAAGCTTATCTCTGCTTCTCGATTTATCGGTTTTGTAAAAGCGGTCCCATATCATGTTTAATTCTTCTTTATCTATTCCTATACCTGTATCAGCTACTGATATAATTAATCTATCAGCATCTATTATTGTGTTTATGCCGATAATACCTTTATTAGGAGTGAATTTCACAGCATTGTGTATGAGATTTATCAATACTCTCTCAATAGCATCCAAATCAGCACTAACAAAGGTCTCCTCGTCAAAGTTTACCGTTACCTCCAGTTCTTTTTCTGTTATTAGGTGCTCTAGTTTAATAATGCATCTGCGGATTAACTCATTAATATTAAAATTTGAAAACATTAAATGAATTTCCCCGGATTCCATTTTAGCCAGGTCTAATAGATCATTCACGAGTCTGTTAAGTCTCATAACTTCATCTCTTACGATATTCAGGTAATCCTTCTGTTTTTCCATGGGAATTGTCCCATCCAGTATACCTTCAATAAACCCTTTGATTGATGTCATAGGAGTTCTTAGTTCATGAGATACATTAGCTATAAACCCTCTTCTCATTTCTTCTAGATTCTCCAAAGCGACAGCCATCTGATTAAAACTCCCTGCCAATTCTCCAATCTCGTCTCTTGAATTTATGTTAAGCCGTTTATTGAATTCCCCGCCCGATATAATTTTTGCTGCATTGCTTATCTGCTTCAGAGGATTTGTTATTCTACGAGAGAAAAAATACACAAGGAATGTTGAAATTAATACTGATACAACTACCGAAATGAGAAAGAACCTGTAAACTGTAGATCTGGCCTTATTTATTTCTGTAATTGGAGTGCTTAAATACACAGCCGCTACAACATGTTCAGCACCAGCAGTATCAACATATTTAAATGGCTTCTGAACTACAAGCCAGGACCAGCCTGTTTCTTTGAACAATCCATAAAAATCGCCCTTTTCAATGACAGGATTTGTACCAGACAGTACTTTTTTGTATTGTCTTTCATCAGGAAGTATGTATGTGCCCTGTTCATATTTAAGATGGTTGAGGATTTTACTGTCTGTTAATTTTAAATAAGGACTTGCAAAAACAATAACTCCCTTATCATTTGTTATCCATATATAAGAACCGGTATTTTGTCTGTATGAATTCAAAACGTAATCCAACATGACTTCAGCTACAGGATTTTGCATATTTTCCAGGTAAAATTTCAAATATTTGCTGATTTCTTCTCCACTGGCATCCAGTGTCCTTATTTTTTCTTCAGAAACATACTTGCCAAAGGAATAATACAAAGTTATCCCGGAAATAGAAAAGCTGAAAATTATTATAGCTATGAACATTGCCACAAGTCTGCTGAAAATCGATTTAAACATCATTTCACCTCAAATTTGTACCCTACACCCCATACAGTTTTCAGCTGCCATACCTGATTTGGCAAATCCAGTTTCTCCCTTAACCGTTTCACATGAACATCAACCGTCCTTGAATCGCCATAAAAATCAAACCCCCATACATGCTCCAGGAGCTGTTCTCTGGTAAACACCTTATTGGGATTGGAAGCCAGGAAAAACAGCAGTTCTAATTCTTTTGGCGGCAGTTCCATTTCATTCCCCACAATTTTCACAGTGTAATTGGTCTTATTAATAACAAGGTTTGGGTACACTACCTCTTCAGTATCAAGCTCCTTTCTTTCATATCTCCGCAAGACAGCTTTTACCCTCGCAACAAGTTCCTTAGGCTCAAAGGGTTTTACCATATAGTCATCGGCTCCAAGCTCTAGCCCCAATACCTTATCAAAAGTTTCCCCTTTGGCAGTAAGCATTATAATAGGAATATTACTTATTTTTCTGATTTCACGACAAACCTGCCATCCATCCGCTCCCGGAAGCATGATATCCAAAATTACAATATTAGGAGCAAATCTGCTGAACTCCTCTATGGCTTTTTTGCCGTTATATACAGCGAGTACCTCATAGCCTTCCTTCTCCATATAAAGTCTTATAAGCTCACAAATATTTACATCATCATCTATCACTAGTACTTTAGTTTTATTAATCATATTAAAGCTCCTTTATATACTTTCTTTGTTTTCTGCTCTTATTAAATCTATTATATCATTTTCTTTCAAAATTTTAACTAATTCTTTTATATTAGCTATAGAATCTTTAATAATGATTCCTCCCCTTGCTAAATCGACAACCTGATGAAAATCGGAACCAGATATCATTCTCAACTGGTTTTCTATTGCAAAATTATATGCCAGATCATTTTGTGAATTATGTCTCGGGTTTCCGTTATATGCTTCAATACCATCAAGCAGTTCAGGTTCTTCAATAGTTTGCCCTTGCCTATAAGGGTGTGCCTGAAAAATTAAAATATTTTTATTTGACATATAAGATGCATTTGATATAAAATTTCTGAACTCCCCTAGGGTTAAGTTGTAAAGCTCCGGGTTATCTCTTAAAAACTCTTCATCTATTCCATAAACCAAATAATCGTTTGGATTATCGTTAAACCTTATTTCCATACCCAAAAGTACATTCAAACCTATACTGGCACCTTCTTTTAAAGCTTTTTTATACCCCTTCAGGTAATCTTCAATTTTCATTTGCCAATTACCGCCCGTGCTTCTATCAAAAAAGCCTTTATAATAATGATCTGTTATTACTATTCCGGCATATCCCGCTTCTTTATACAATTTGACTACATCAATTGCATCTACCTTCCCACAAGGGCTTGTTTCAGCTGTGTGTACATGAATATCATATTTGTTCATATTTATGTTCCTTTCAATGTAATATATAATTTGCAACGTTTTTTCTTGACACATTTTTAATATTTATGATACTATTAAATTGTGAAAATGTAAATGCAATGAAAGGGAAAAGTAAGTTGTAATAATCTTCACAGCGAATCGGGGATGGTGAAAGCCCGGTAGTAAGTTGCAATTGAAGTTCTCCCTGGAGCTGTTGGCTGAATTTATATGTAATACTTGTAGGCCATACCGGAGGTTCCGCCGTTAAAAGGAAGAATGTATCGGATTTGTTCCATAACAACGGCTTTTTATGCTTGTTTTTCAAGTATAATTGCTGTTTTCAGGTACTGTCCCGTACATTAATTGAGCGGGCTTTTGCCAATTTGGGTGGTAACGCGTGGAATATACACTCCTCGTCCCTTAACAGGACGGGGAGTTTTTATTTTAATGTGTACAATACCCATAAGCAAATTTATGCTGAGTTAAACCAATAATACAGATATTTTTATATTTCAGGAGGTTTTTTGTATGATAGTTGTAATGAGTCAAAACGCTACAAAAGAGCAAATTATAAATGTAGAAAGAAAGCTCCTAGAGTTGGGTTTCTCAACTCACCCCATCTATGGAGAGATAAAGACGGTTATTGGCGCAATAGGAGATAAGCTTCTGCTGAATACACAAGCGATAACCACTATGCCCGGTGTGGAGAATCTTGTTCCAATAATGAAACCTTTCAAACTTGCCAGCCGTGAATTGAAACAGGAATCAACAATTGTTGAAGTTGGTGATGTGAAAATCGGAGGTCCGGAAATTATTGTCATGGCCGGTCCCTGTGCTATTGAAAACGAAGAAAGCTTCATGGATACTGCATTTAAAGTTAAGGAGACAGGTGCGAAGATTTTGAGAGGAGGAGCATTCAAGCCTCGTACTTCACCGTACTCATTTCAAGGTTTAGAAGAAGAAGGTCTGAAAATAATGGCTAAAGCCAGGGAAGCAACTGGGCTGAAAATTGTAACTGAAGTAATTGATACCCGAGATGTGGAAACAGTATCATTTTATACTGACATAATTCAAATTGGAGCTAGAAATATGCAGAATTTCAGGCTTTTGCAGGAAGCAGGTTCTACAGGAAAACCAATACTGCTTAAAAGAGGTCTGGCAGCAACTATTGAAGAGTGGCTTATGGCAGCCGAATATATTCTATCCTCCGGAGATAGTAATGTTATCCTTTGTGAAAGAGGAATTAGAACTTATGAGACAGCAACACGGAATACTATAGATATGAGTGCAATTCCTGTAGTAAAAGAGCTTTCTCATCTCCCTATAATTGTTGATCCAAGCCATGCCACAGGGACATGGAAATACGTGGCACCGCTTTCAAAAGGCGCAATAGCAACTGGTGCAGACGGGTTAATTATTGAGGTGCATTCAGATCCAACTTGTGCACTGTGTGATGGTCCGCAATCATTAAAGCCTTCTAAATTTTCCCAGTTAATGGAGGAACTGGAGCCGGTGGCTCTGGCTGTGGGACGGAAATTGCGATGATGATAAAGCCCGGGGACACTGGGCGCATATTACATTTCTTCATAAATAAAAATGAGCACGGTGTCCCCAATAAATTACCGTTCACTGTAAAGCCTTATATAAATCTGTTGGTATTTTCTTACTCTTTTTATGAATGTATCAGTTTCCCTGAAAGGTATTACATCCAGCTTTTTACCTGTTTTACTATAAGTATTGTTCCTAAGCCACTCATTTACATTACCGCTGCCACCATTATAAGCTGCTAAAACCAGATCAATGTCGTTTTTAAACTCAACCATAAGCTGTTTTATATACCAGCATCCGATTCTTATATTTGTTTCAGGATCATAAAGATCCTCTATTTTGAAAGATTTAATGTCCATACTTTCAGCTCCCCACTTGGCGGTGTTTTCGGTGATCTGCATTAAACCCATAGCATCCTTTTTAGATTTTGCATAAGGGTTGAAACTGCTTTCAGCTTTAATAACTGCAAATACAAGATACGGATCGATTCCATTAAACTCGGAATAGCTGAAAACAAGTTCCTGATATTTTAACGGGTATATTCTTTTAATAATGGTAGTAGAGTTGTTTATAATTAATACTATTAATAAAAATACAACAATTATATAAAGTATGTACTTGTATTCTTTTACATTTATTACATTTATGTTAATACATCTCTTTTTATTATTCAAGTCCGATCAACCCACCCAAATCATTTTTGCGTTGTATATATTCGAGATAAACTTTATCTACTAAACCTATCTCAGTTTCTTTATATTTTCTAAACCTGCCCTAATTTCTTTTGAACATAAAGCCTGGCTATGGTACCTTCCAGCTCTTCCAATGTACCATTATTGATAATAACCTCATTAGCCAGCCGCAAGTACTCTTCATCACTTTTTTGGGATTGAATCCTGTTAACTGCCTCTTCATATGAAATTTTATTTCTTTCCATAACTCTTTTTATTCTTGTTTCCTTATCCGCAGTTACAACCCACACTTCGTTAACAATATCAAGGAAGCCATGTTTAACAGGTATAGGTACATCCAATACGGTAAAACTGGTTTTGTTCTCATATCTTAGTTTTTCAAGATGTGAAATAAGCCTTTTTACTACATATTTATGCGTGATTGAATTCAGTATATCAAGCTTCTCTTTATCGACAAACACAATTTCCGCAAGTTTTGTTCTGCGGAGTTCACCATTATCATTTAATATTCCCGGGCCAAAATAATCCACCAGCTCCTGCAGAGCAGGTTCACCCTTGGCTGTTATTTCCCTGGCTATTTTATCAGCATCAATTATTTCAGCTCCCAGGTCACTTAAAATACGGGTTACCGTGCTCTTGCCGCTGCCAATCCCACCTGTAACTCCAATAACCTTCACTATATTTCACCCTCTTATGCAATGTATTTCACCTATGTTTCTGTTTCCTACTTTGTCTCGTACCAGTTTTCTCCTGTTTTGATATCTGCCTTTAAAGGTACATTAAGACTTACTGCTGTTTCCATGCATTCCTTTAATATCTTTATCACTTCATTTTTTTCATCTACATGGGTTTCGATAATTAATTCATCATGCACCTGCAATATTAATCTTGACTTCATGTTATTTTCTTTTAACTGATTGTAAACTTTAACCATTGCTATTTTTATGATATCCGCTGCGGTACCCTGAATGGGAGCATTTAAAGCAACACGTTGTCCAAAGGATCTGATGTTGAAATTTTTTGATAATAACTCAGGTAGATACCTCCTTCTATTGAACAAAGTTGCAACATATCCCTTTTCCTTTCCCTCATCAATAACATCCTTCATATATTTCCTCACACCCGGATATTTATCCAGATAGTCATCTATATATTTCCTGGCTTGTTTTCTTGTAATCCCCAAATCTTTTGCCAAGCTGAAATCTCCTATTCCATAAATTATTCCGAAATTTATAGCTTTAGACCTGGACCTCATCAATGGTGTCACCTGATCCAGAGGAACATCAAACACTTTTGAAGCAGTTGACGCGTGAATATCTTCATTGTTTATAAATGCAGATATAAG
>DAOSDD010000037.1:0-23855 GCA_035362115.1 Clostridiales bacterium
TTACAGCTAAAAAGCTGTGAATTGATTATAACTATATTGTACAAGGAGGTGATTTTAATGAGTATGCCTACAATTCCTGATATTAAACCCAAAATCGAAATATCATTTGAAGAAACAATCAAGTTATTGCTTGCTTCAATTGCTCTTGAAGAACTAAGTCTTGCTCATATTATGAATGCTGAAGCAGAAAAAGTCCAGGAAGTTATAAAGCTTGGAGGCTGTAATAAATTCGATGAATTACTATGTATAAACAAAAGTGTTGAAAAAACATTGAAGGATGTTATCAAAAAGGAAATGCTCCTGGAATTTAAGTTCGAGAATATACTTGAATTAATGGGTAAAGGCTTCAAGGACTGCTAATTTTCCTATTACCAAAAAGGCCTTGTTTTTGAAAAAGCAGGGCCTTTTTACAGCACTTTTAATCAACAGTACAAAGTAATATATATAAAAAAACTGCAGGTTTTTAAGTAGAAAAGTAGAATATAGCAGGTATTATATAGCAACTGGAAACTTTCTCAATGCAATATAACAGGGAGCGTGGTGAGTTTTGAAAGAAAGAGAAATAAATGCTAGCTTTATTGGTAAAAAGATAATAGAGAATGCTGTGAAACTAGATGAGTCATTAGTTGATATTCTTAAAATAGAAGTTAGAAGATTAAAACAGTCAATAAAAAGCAATAACAACCTTGATGAACTTCAAAGGACTAATAATTTAATCAAAAATATAATCATTGCACTTACAATAACAGATGAAAGAATACAAACTGGAATTGATTTATGTATGAATAACAGTGAAACTGAGTAGATTTCTTGCAGGACCGTCCCCATGTTTCTGTTTCAGATGTTTCACACATATTTAACAAATAAAGCTTAACTTTTCCGAAAATAATCCGATTATATATAGTAGACCATAAATTTTTATTAACTTGGAGTGATTATATGGACCTTGCAACTTTAATTGGAATAATTTCTGGAATTATTTGTACCGCATATCCAATATTTGATGGGGGATATCCAAAAACTTTTCTTAATATACCGTCATTGATGCTTGTAGTAGGGGGAGGTATTGCATCTACCCTCATAAGTTATAGAATAAAAGAGGTAACAAGGATTTTTCAAGTTGTGGGTAGTGCCTTTTCAAGGAAAGAAGTCGATCTTGAGTCAACTATAAGGCTTCTGGTGGAATTGTCGCAGAAAGCAAGGCGTGAAGGACTTCTTGCTTTGGAATCAGAACAGGATAACATCGAGGACAGTTTTATCAGGCGTTCTGTTCAGTTAATTGTTGATGGGGTTGAGCCTGAGATGATAAAGGAATCTTTAGACCTGGAGCTTGATAACATGGCATTAAGGCATGAGAGGGGGCAAAGTTTGTTTAGAACTATGGCTGTTTTATTTCCTGCATGGGGAATGATAGGGACATTGATAGGCCTTATAAACCTGCTGAAAGCCCTTGATAAGCCTGAAAATATCGGACCTGCCATGGCACTTGCTTTGGTTACTACATTATATGGGTCACTTCTGGCTCATTTTATATGTAACCCTATAGCTAATAAACTTTCCTTAAAGAGCAAGGAGGAAATTCAGCAGAAAGAAATGATAATAGAAGGCATTCTTTCCATTCAAGCAGGTGAAAATCCAAGAATTATGGAGCATAAGCTTAAAACATTTCTGTCTTCAGAACAAAGAGAATTGTATGAAGCTAAAAACGAGGATCTTTTTCAGCAAAAAGACAACAAGAGTAATAGCAGCAGCAGAATAGTTACTGAATAGATGGGGGTGTTAATGTGTCCAGACAGAGCAAAAGACATAGAACAGACAGCTCATCAGATTCGGCAGGCGATTGGATGAATACATATGCAGATATGGTAACTCTGCTCTTAACCTTCTTCATATTGCTGTTTTCCATGGCAACAGTAGACAAACAGAAATTCGTTGAATTGGCAAATTCATTGAGGAGTGCCTTTATGCATGAAAATGGTGGAGGCGATTTATATGAAAGTAATAGAGGCAGTGAGCTTATTAATATATATGATGAAATAAATGCAGTTGATAAGGTAGTATCTCTTGTAAATAATGATTATGAAGGCGGAGAAACTGACAATAACGTTGATAGAATAACAGATGGAAACGAAGTTGAATATAATACAGATGATCTTAAAGCAGAAATTGAGAAGGCTATAGAAGAAATGGGGCTGGAAGAATACGTTAAAATTATTGAAAGAAAAGACTTCCTGATTCTAAGATTTGATTCTGTTATTCTATTCGACTTAAGCAGTGCAGACATTAAAAGTTCTGCAAAAACAGTATTGGAGAAACTTGGGCAAATGCTAAATAAAATGAGCAATGAGATTATTATACAAGGACATACTGATAACCTGCCTATAAACACCGGGCAGTTTCCTTCAAATTGGGAGCTGTCGACAAGAAGAGCGACCAATGTAGTTCATTTCTTTATTAACGAATGCAGCATAGCTCCTTCAAGGCTTACTGCTACAGGCAATGCAGAATATAAGCCGGTAAAACCCAACGATACTGCAGAAAACAGACAGCAAAACAGGAGAATTGATATTGTTGTAAGTAAGGATTAACAATATGAGATTATTTTATATAAGGAATACATCATTCCAATTCTATCAAAAATTATCCCGGAAGACATCGTTACCAAATTAGCATAGTAGTATTAGGCAATTTCTGAGGGTACACTTTCTTAGATTAAGAAAATGTGCCCTCTTTTTCCCGTTAACACTTGACACGAACATAGGTTTGCGGAATAATATATATGTAGAATAAAAACTGCTATTCAGTATTCAGTATTCCGTATTTGATGTCAGGTATCTGGAACATGATGAGAAGAAAGTGAATAGTTAGTTATCAATATGAATCAAAAAGGAGAGGGATGGATGGAAAAGAATAAAAGCAAAAACACATATGGCAACGAAAGTATTTCATCCTTGAAAGGCCCTGATAGAGTTAGATTACGCCCGGGGGTAATATTTGGTTCCGATGGTCTTGAAGGGTGTCAGCATGCAGTATTTGAAATCCTTTCAAACTCGATTGATGAGGCTAGAGAAGGCTATGGAAGCGTAATTGAGGTTACAAGATCTAAGGATAAATCAATAATGATTAGGGACTATGGCAGAGGAATCCCTCTTGAATACAACCCAAAAGAAGAAAGATACAATTGGGAGTTGGTCTATTGTGAACTCTATGCAGGAGGGAAATACAAAAACTATCTTGGAGAAAATTATGAATTCAGCCTTGGATTAAACGGTCTTGGCGCATGTGCAACTCAATATAGTTCGGAATATATGGACGTTACTGTATTCAGGGATGGATACAGATATGATTTGCATTTTGAAAAGGGCTGCAATATCGGCGGTTTAATAAAGAAAAAATCCGACAATAGCCAAACAGGTACAATTCAAAAATGGAGACCTGATATAGATGTATTCACTGATATTGATGTGCCATTAAGTTATTTCCAGGAAGTGTTGAAAAAGCAGGCAGTAGTAAATTCGGGCTTAAAGTTTATACTATATGACGAAGAATCCGACTTAACCTTTGAGTTTTTTTATGAAAAAGGTATTATTGATTATGTTAATGAAATTAATGCAGACAAGGGTTTTACGGGTGTTGAATTCTATGAAACTACTGCAAGGGGAAGGGACAGGGAAGATAAACCTGAATATAAGGTTAAAATAGAGGCAGCTTTCTGTTTTAACAATGAGATTAATCTTCTGGAATATTACCACAACTCAAGTTTCCTTGAATATGGGGGATCTCCTGACAAAGCAGTAAAAGCTGCTTTTGTAAACGAAATTGACAAGTGCATAAAAGCAAGGAACAAGTATAATAAGGATGAGTCTAAAATAACCTTTTCAGATATCCAGGACAGTTTAATACTTGTTACAAACTCATTTTCCACAATAACCAGTTATGAAAACCAAACAAAAAAATCCATAACAAACAGGTTTATACAGGAAGCAATGACAGATTTTTTAAAGCAACAATTGGAAGTATATTTTATTGAAAATAAATTAGAAAGTGATAAAATAATAGAGCAAATTCTTTTAAATAAAAGAAGCCGTGAAACTGCTGAAAAAACCAGACTCAATATAAGGAAAAAGCTCAGTGGGAATATAGATATATCAAATAGAGTAAAAAAGTTTGTTGATTGCCGTACAAAGGATATCAACAGGAGAGAACTGTATATAGTGGAGGGTGATTCTGCCCTGGGTTCATGTAAGCTAGGCAGAGATGCGGAATTTCAGGCAATTATACCTGTAAGGGGTAAAATACTCAACTGCCTTAAAACCGGATATGAGGGGATATTCAAAAATGATATAATTACCGACCTTCTTAAGGTTTTAGGCTGTGGTGTGGAAATTAAGTCAAAGCACAATAAGGAACTTAATACATTTGATATGGGAAACCTTAAGTGGGATAAAATTATAATTTGCACAGATGCAGATGTTGATGGTTTCCATATAAGAACACAAGTACTGGCCATGCTTTATAGGCTTGTTCCCACCCTTATACAGGAAGGGAAGGTTTATATAGCAGAAACTCCTTTGTTTGAAATTAATGCAAAAGATAAGACTTTTTTTGCCTATGATGAGAAAGAGAAAATCAATATAATATCAGGTATAAAGGGTAAATACACAATACAACGTTCAAAAGGATTAGGTGAGAATGATCCTGATATGATGTGGGAAACTACCATGAATCCTGAGACCAGGAGATTAGTAAAAGTTGTGCCGGAAGACGAAGAAAAAACCCGGGAGGTTTTTGATCTTCTTTTAGGTGACAATCTTCAGGGCAGGAAAGATTTTATAGAAGAGTACGGACATATGTACATGGATATGATTGATGTTAGCTGATTTAAGAGATAATATGACATGCAAAAGCTTACTATAGAAAGTTTATTAGAGATAGACAATAGGTATGGAAGGAGAAAAAGCGTGTTTACCCGGCTTTAAGAAGCAGGGATACTTACGCTAAATGCTTGATGAACTCAAATAATTTAATTGAACAACATATATCCAATACCCTTGAAGAAAACTTTATGCCATATGCCATGAGTGTTATAGTTTCCAGGGCTATACCGGAGATTGACGGCTTTAAGCCATCACACCGGAAGCTTTTATACACAATGTTTTCAATGGGATTGCTTACAGGTAACAGGACAAAATCTGCAAATGTAGTGGGGCAGACCATGAAACTTAATCCACACGGAGATATGGCTATTTATGAAACTCTTGTGAGGCTTTCTAAGGGATATGGTGCGCTAATACATCCTTTTGTGGACTCAAAAGGAAACTTCGGGAAACAATATTCCAGAGATATGAGATTTGCAGCTCCCCGTTATACCGAGGTTAAACTGGATAAAATCAGCCAGGAAATATTTAGAGAACTGGAAAAAAACGCTGTAGATTTTGTTGATAATTACGATGGAACACTAAAGGAACCAGTGTTGCTGCCTACAACCTTTCCAAATATTCTTGTAAATCCTAATCAGGGAATAGCTGTTGGAATGGCAAGTAATATTTGCAGTTTCAATCTTCAGGAGATTTGCGAAGCAACAGTACAATATTTAAATAATGAGAATACAGATATACTCAAGTACATTAAAGCTCCCGATTTTGCAACAGGAGGTCGATTAATTTACAATGAGAGGGATATTAGGGAAATTTATGAAACAGGAAGAGGAGGCTTTAAGGTAAGGGGCAAATATAGGTATGATAAGAAAAACAGTTGCATAGAAATATTTGAAATACCTTATACAACTACTACAGAAGCCATAATGGATGCTGTTATTCAATTGGTGAAGTCCGGAAAAATTAAAGACATAACCGATATAAGAGATGAAACGGATCTTGATGGTCTCAGGCTAACTATAGACATAAAGAAGAATACAAATGCAGATGACCTTATGAACAAGTTATACAAGCTTACGCCTCTTGAAGACACATTTTCCTGCAACTTCAATATATTGATAAATGGGGTCCCCAGGGTTATGGGAATTAAGACAATTCTCACTGAGTGGATAGCATATAGAATAAACTGCATAAAAAGGCTTACCTTATTTGATATTGAAAGAAAATCAGAAAAGCTCCATCTTCTTCTGGGTTTGCAGAAAATACTTCTGGATATTGACAAAGCTATCAGAATAATCAGGAACACAGAGCAGGATTCTCAGGTTATACCCAACCTTATGAAAGCATTTGATATAGATAAAGTTCAAGCTGAATTTGTAGCTGAAATCAAACTTAGAAACCTGAACAAAGAATATATATTAAACCGTGTAGGAGAGATTGAGCAGTTACAAAAAGAAATAGGGGAATTAAAGGATATTTATGGCAGCGAAAATAAGATAAAAAAAATAATCATAAAACAGTTAACTGAAGTTACAAAGAAATACGGGCAGCCTAGAAAAACTGAGATTATTCATGAAGAATTTGTTGAGGAAATAACTGAGGAGCATTTTATAGAAGACTATAATGTAAAAATATTCTTGACAGAGCAAAGCTATATAAAAAAGATATCTTTGGTTTCACTAAGGGCTAATCCTGAGCAAAAGCTTAAGGATGATGATCATATTATACAGGAAATAGATGCCCGCAATAAAGATGATTTATTGCTCTTTTCAGACAAAACCAATGTTTACAAGCTGAAAGTGCATGAATTGGAAGACCTCAAGGCAAGCGTCCTGGGAGAATACCTGACAAATAAACTTGAACTTGATGAAGATGAAAAAATCATATATATTGTAGCTACAGGGAATTATAAGGGGTACATGCTGTTTTCATTTGAAAACGGAAAAACTGCTAAAATTGATATGAATAGCTATGCTACAAAAACTAACCGCAGAAAATTGCTAAATGCATATTCAGGCCTTTCAAAGCTTATTCATATAATGTATCTGGAAAATGACCTTGAACTGGTTGCATACAGCAGTATTGACAAAGTGCTTATTTTTAATACAGCCTGTATAAACCCCAAAACAACCAGAGATTCTCAAGGCGTACAGGTACTCAAGGAAAAGAAAGGGAGCTGGATGAAGGAAATAAAAACTGTTGAACAAGCTGATTTATCAGACCCTGAGTATTACAGGACAAAGAACATCCCAGCTGTGGGCTGTTATTTGAAAAAAGAAGACAAATTAAGCGAACAGCTTGAATTAAAGCTAGAGTAGCAAAAAGGGAGTGGTGTAATGATTCCAAAAGATATTATTGAAGAAGTTCTATCCCGCGCTTTATCACTGGGTGGCGATTTTGCCGAGGTTTTTATCGAGGATAGGGTAAACAACAGTCTCAGAATGGTGAATGGAAAGATGGAGGATGTTGTATCAGGCAGGGATTACGGTGCTGGAATAAGAGTTATGAAAGACTTCAGAAGTGTATATGCCTATACAAATGACACATCAAGGGATAATCTACTTGATACGGCCTATAAGGCTGCATGTGCTTTGAAGTATACTAAGCAGGATATAACTGTAAATCTGGTAGAGCGGGTTTCTGCCAATATTCACCCGGTTTTATTTGTACCTTCATCCATAACCAATATGAAAAAAGCCTCTATTGTTAAAACTGCCTATAAAGTTGCGAAAGACTATAGCCATGAGATTATTCAGGTAGCTGCAGGTTATGGAGATGTGGACCAAAAGATATTAATTGCAAATAATGAAGGCTTATTTATACAGGATAGGAGAGTTAGGACCAGGCTCTTTATACAATCCGTGGCAGGCGATGGCATTGAAAATCAGACAGGATTTGAAGGCCCTGGAAAAAGTATGGGATTTGAACTGTTTGATGTTATTGATGTGGAAGGCTATGCAAAAGAAGCAAGCAGAATTGCAGTAACCATGCTCCATGCGGAACCCTGTCCTGCAGGAAGAATGCCCGTAGTAATAGATAATGGTTTTGGTGGTGTTATATTCCATGAAGCATGTGGTCATGCATTGGAAGCAACTTCAGTTGCAAAAGATCACTCGGTATTTACGGGCAAATTAGGCATGAAGATTGCTTCGGATAAAGTTACGGCAATTGATGATGGCACAATCCCAAATGCCTGGGGATCAATCAATATTGATGATGAAGGTATGCCAACGCTAAAAAAGGTATTAATTGAAAAAGGAATACTTAAAGGGTACATGATAGATAAGCTCAATGGAAGAAGAATGGGGATGGACTCTACAGGGAGTTCAAGACGCCAGTCTTATAAATTTGCACCCACATCAAGGATGACCAATACTTACATTGCAACTGGAAATGATGAAAATGAAAATATTATTGCCTCTACTCCTGAAGGTTTATATGCAAAGAAAATGGGAGGCGGTTCTGTAAACCCTGTTACAGGAGAGTTTAACTTTGCAGTAGCTGAAGGTTATATGATCAAAAATGGTAAAATAGATAAACCTGTAAGGGGTGCTACCTTAATAGGAAAAGGTGCGGATGTACTGTTGAAGATTGATATGGTAGGGAAGGATATGGAGATGGGCCAGGGTATGTGCGGCTCTATAAGCGGAAGTGTACCTACAAATGTAGGGCAGCCTATGATAAGAGTATCGGAACTTACAGTTGGAGGGAGGTAAAAGTACATGAATATTATGGAATTTGATGAATTTAAGGACAAATTATTTGCAGCTGCCCAAAAGGCAGGTTTTAGCGATTATGAAATATATTATGCAACCGGGGAAAGCTTCAGAGTAAATGTATATGAAAAAGAAATTGATAATTACAGTGTTAATAGCACAAAAGGCCTGGGTTTCAGGGGACTTTTCAATGGAAGCATGGGATATGCCTATACGGAAATTCTTGATGATAATGCCATAGAACTGCTGGTAAATAATGCAAAAGCTAATGCGGCCATAGTTGAAAATGTTGACAGTAATGATATTGATATAATATTTGGCGGGTCGGAAAAATATCCTGAAATAAAATGTTTCAATGATGAGCTTTCAAATGTTGATGAAAATGAAAAAATAAAATTCGCTCTTGAGATGGAAAGGATGGCTTTTGATAGGGATAAAAGGGTAAAAAGTGTTGAATATTGTGCTGTGCAGTCTTTTGAAGGAAGCATCAGCATTGTAAATTCAAAGGGACTTGAATTACACCACAGAGGTAATGGGATTTACTCAATTTTAATTCCTGTAGTGAGCGATGGTGAAAGAAAAGATACAGCCGTAGCATTTATTTCAACAAGAGATTTTAATAAAATGAAAGTTGAAAGTATTGTAAATGAGGCAGTAGAAAATGCGCTGGCATATATGGGTGCTGGGACTGTAAATACAGGAAAGTACAGAGTAATCCTGAGAAATGATGCTGCAGCTGATCTTCTGGAAACTTTTTCAGTAGTGTTTAGTGCGGACAGAGTGCAAAAAGGTATGTCACTCTTAAAGGATAAAACCGGAAAGGCAATTGCATCAGAAACCGTAACCATTATTGATGATCCTCTTCTTGAAGGCGGAATGGCTTCAGCTCCTTTTGATGGTGAAGGAGTAGCCTGCTATACAAAGAATGTTGTAAAAGGCGGGCGTTTGGTTACTCTGCTGCATAATTTGAAAACAGCTCGGAAAGACGGGGTAAGTAGCACTGGTAATGCCTCAAGGCCTTCTTATGCATCGACAATAGATGTTTCACCTTCAAACTTTTATATAAAACCTGGGGAATCCAGTCTGAATGAATTATATATAAAAATGGGAGATGGTTTGCTAATAACTGAACTACAGGGACTTCACTCCGGAGCCAACTCTATATCAGGAGATTTCTCCCTTGCTGCCAAAGGCTTTGAAATTTTGAACAGCAAAATAACCAGACCTGTAGAACAAATAACAGTAGCGGGCAATTTTTATAAATTACTTGAAAACATTGAGGAAACCGGAAGTGATTTGAAGTTTGGCATTCCTTCCAGCGGGGGATGCTTCGGAAGCCCGTCAATTTTGATAAAGGAACTGTCGGTAGGGGGCTAATTAAGCCCCCTCTCCAAAAAACTCCTCATATAAGGATTTTACAGCTTTTATACTATCTTCCGCCCTTACTCCGAACATGATACTTATCTCAGAAAGGCCCTGATTAATCATTTCTATATTGACTCCAGCCCGTGCAAAAGCTCCTGTTGCCCTGGCAGCCAGACCAACTGTTTGACTCATGCCTTCTCCGACAATCATGATAAGGGCGAGATTATGCATAACAGTAATATCGTCTACACCAAGGTCATTTTTTATTTTTCTGGTTACCCTTTCCTCAGTTTCCTTATTTAGCTGCGCTTGATTAAGAACAATAGAAATATGGTCAATACCGGACGGAGTATGATCATACGATAGATTCTCTTTTTCAAGTATCTCAAGAATCCTTCTTCCAAAACCGATTTCACGGTTCATAAGGTATTTACTTATGTTAATGCAGCAGAACCTGTCGTCACTGGCGATGCCTATTACCGGTCTTGTAATATTGGTACGTTCGAGCAAAATTGTAGTTCCGGGTGCATCAGGATTATTTGTATTTTTTACTCTTACCGGGATTCCTTTACGATAAACCGGAACCAGGGCCTCTTCATGGAAAACACTGAATCCTGCATATGAGAGCTCCCTCATTTCTGTGTATGTAAGCTCATGTATGGGATGAGGATTTGGTATTATTGTTGGATTAACAGAATACACACAGTCTACATCAGTGAAATTTTCGTAAAGATCTGCATCAACAGCTGCTGCCAGAATTGAACCTGTAATGTCCGAACCACCCCTTGAAAAAGTTACAACATCACCTTCAGCCGAGTAACCAAAAAATCCGGGGAAAATAACAATTCCCGGGATATCTCTCAAAGATTTAAGGTTATTATAAGATTCCGGAAGAACCTGGGCATTACCAAATTCACTGCTCAAAATAAGCCCTGCATCTTTAGGATTAACGTAACAAGCATCAATGCCAAGACTTTTTAAATAGCCTGCTACAAGCTTTGCACTATTATCTTCACCGGCAGCTTTCATCAAATCAATGAATTTTTTATTGTCTCCTGAATAAAGGTTTAAGCGGCCTTTAATATCTTCTGCAATTGAAACAATTACACTTTTATCTACTCTCAGTTCCTTGCCAATTTCTGAAAAACGGGAAATAACCGCATCGCATTCTTCGTCGGCATTGTTTTTTGAAATATAGCTTTCAGCACATGCTATTAAGAGGTCAGTGACCTTTATATCATCTTTATATCTTTTACCAGGTGCAGAAACAACAACGATTTTTCTATCAGGGTCTGAAGTAACAACCTTGCAAACTTTTTTTATCTGCTCTGCACTTGCTAAAGAGGTTCCGCCAAATTTTGCAACTTTCATTTATATATCCTCCAATTCCGGTATTAAATTTATTTCTTAATATATTATATCTATGTTAAATGGATGATGCTATTATTCATAAGCCTATTTTAAAAAAGGTTATTATTAAGAATAATACAATTTGTATCTGTAGGTGTCAATATGTTTACTAAAGTTTTCTCTGATTATTGCATAATTTATAAAGTAAAATTGCAGAATCTCAGGCAGAGCAATGGGGACAGTCCTGCACATTCACATCTATTTAGAACATACGTTTGACTTTTTCAGAATTCGTGATATGATATAATAAAGATAGATTTATTTGGAGGTCAGTTATGCCGGAGTTTAAGATTGTTTCAGATTACAAGCTCCATGGAGACCAGCCTGAAGCAGTGAAAAAGCTGGTACGTGGAATTAATATGGGATATAAGGAGCAGACCTTGCTGGGAGTGACCGGTTCAGGAAAAACCTTTACGATGGCCAATGTCATTGAGAGGGTCCAAAAACCAACCCTGGTAATTGCTCATAATAAAACTCTTGCTGCTCAGCTATGCAGTGAGTTTAAGGAGTTCTTTCCAAACAATTGTGTTGAGTACTTTGTGAGTTATTATGATTATTATCAGCCCGAAGCATATATTCCTTCAACAGATACTTATATTGAGAAGGACGCTTCGATAAATGATGAAATTGATAAGCTTAGGCATTCTGCAACAGCTGCTTTATTTGAAAGACGGGATGTAATTATTGTAGCCAGTGTTTCATGTATATATGGCCTTGGAGACCCGGAGGACTATACTGAGCTGATGATCTCATTAAGACCCGGAATGCAAAAAGACAGGGACGAAGTCATAAGAAAACTTGTAGAGATTCAATATAATAGAAATGAAATAGATTTTAAACGGAGTACTTTCAGAGCCAGAGGGGATGTACTTGAGATATTTCCTGCTTCATCTTCCGAGAGTGCTATCCGTGTAGAATTTTTCGGTGATGAAATAGAAAAAATAACGGAGGTTGATCCTCTGACTGGTGAGATAAAGGGCATCAGGTCTCATGTAGCCATTTTTCCTGCTTCACATTATACTACAACCCGTGCTAAAATGGATAAGGCTCTTGTTACAATAGAAAAGGAATTGGAAGAACGGCTAAGGGAACTAAAAAGTCATGAAAAGCTGCTTGAAGCTCAAAGGCTTGAGCAAAGAACAAGGTACGATATTGAGATGTTAAATGAGATTGGGTTTTGTCAGGGTATTGAGAATTACTCCAGACATTTCAGCGAGCGGGCTCCGGGAAGTCCTCCTTATACATTGATAGATTATTTCCCGGATGACTTTCTTATGATTATTGATGAATCTCATGTTAGTGTGTCTCAAATAGGCGGTATGTATAATGGTGACAGGGCAAGGAAAGAATCTTTGGTAGGATATGGTTTCAGACTACCTTCTGCATTTGATAACAGACCTTTGCAATTTGAAGAGTTTGAAAAAAAGATAAACCAGGTAATATATGTAAGTGCAACACCGAGATGGTACGAGAGAGAGCGTTCGTCACAAATAGTTGAACAGATAATACGCCCAACCGGACTAATAGACCCTGAAATAATTGTAAAGCCTGTTGAAGGGCAGATAGATGACCTTATGGGTGAAATAAGCAAAAGGACAACACAAGACCAACGCGTCCTGGTAACTACACTGACAAAAAGAATGGCTGAGGATTTAACCGACTATCTTAAGGAACTTGGATTTAAAGTTAAGTACCTTCATTCTGATATAGATACTCTTGAACGTATGGAAATTATAAGGGATTTACGGTTGGGAGTTTTTGATGTTCTTATTGGAATAAACCTTTTAAGAGAGGGACTTGATTTACCTGAAGTATCTCTTGTAGCCATACTGGATGCGGACAAAGAAGGTTTCCTCAGATCGGAGACATCTCTGATACAGACTATAGGAAGAGCTGCTAGAAACATTGATGGCAAAGTAATTATGTATGCTGACAATGTTACGGAGTCTATGAGAAAAGCTATCAGTGAAACGAACCGCAGAAGGAAAATACAGATGGATTACAACAAAGCCAACGGTATTACGCCAAAAAGCATACAAAAAGGTATCCGTGATATTATTGAAGTGACTAAAGTGGCTGAAGAAAGTGAAAAGTATGGTTACAAAAATGGGATTAGTAGTGCTGGAAAACAGGTAAATAGACCGGAAGATGGGAATATGGATGAAACCTTTGAAAAGGATAATCTTGAAAAGATAATTGAAGCTTTGGAAAAAGAAATGAGAGCTGCAGCAAAAAATCTGGAATTCGAAAGAGCTGCAAGGTTAAGAGACAGAATTATCGAGCTAAAAAACGGGGTGCAATAAGATGATAAGAGATGCTATTTATATAAAAGGAGCAAGGGAACATAATTTAAAAAACATTGATGTAGAGATACCAAGGGACAAGTTTGTTGTTATTACGGGATTAAGTGGTTCAGGCAAATCATCTCTGGCGTTTGATACCATATATGCGGAAGGACAGAGAAGGTATGTTGAGTCTCTTTCTGCTTATGCCAGACAGTTTCTGGGACAGATGGAAAAACCCGATGTAGATTATATAGAGGGTTTGTCTCCGGCTATTTCTATTGATCAGAAAACCACCAGCAGAAATCCTCGCTCAACTGTAGGCACAGTAACTGAAACATATGATTACCTAAGACTGTTATATGCCAGAATAGGAACTCCACACTGTTATATCTGCGGAAAAGAAATATCCCAGCAGACAGTAGATCAGATGTCAGACCAATTGTTGTCAATGGAGGAAGGCACAAAAATCCAGCTCTTAGCTCCTGTTGTAAGGGGAAGAAAAGGAGAATACAGCAAGCTGATCGAGGACACTAAAAAAGGTGGTTATGTGAGAATAAGGGTAGACGGTGAAGTATTTGATATAAATGATCCCATTATTATTGATAAAAATAAAAAGCATAATATTGAAATTGTCGTGGACAGGCTTATAATTAGACCTGATATACGTAAGAGGCTTGCTGAGTCAATAGAAACAGTACTTCGGTTAAGCGGAGGACTTCTATTGGTTGATGTTATAGGTAAAGAAGAAATATTATTCAGCCAGAACTTTGCCTGCAGTGACTGTGGAATAAGCATTGAGGAGCTTGCTCCAAGAATGTTTTCTTTTAATACTCCTTACGGAGCATGTCCGACATGTACAGGCCTTGGAGTGCTGTTGAAAATGGATACCGATCTAATTATTCCCGATCGGTCATTATCCCTTTCTCAGGGGGCAATAGCTATAAACGGCTGGAATCTTGAAAATGGTGATGGATATTCACGAATGATTTTCGAAGCTCTTTCAAAACATTACAAATTCAGTCTTGATAAACCAGTTGAAAAGCTTCCCCCTCATATTCTTGACATAATACTATATGGTACCGGCGGAGAAAAAATCAAGATAGAATATGATAGAGATTATGGAAGCGGTACCTATATGTCTGCTTTTGAGGGAATAATAAACATCTCTGAAAGGCGGTACAATGAAACTCAATCTGAAGGAATGAAACAATATTATGAAGGATTTATGAGCAGAAATCCATGCCCGGATTGCAAAGGTGCCAGACTTAAAAAAGAAAGCTTGTCGGTAACGGTAGGTAATAAAAATATAAACGAACTTACCAGTATGCCGGTTTCAGATATAAAGGAATTTTTTGTGAATATTGAGCTTACGGAAAGACAAAAGTTAATTGCTCATCAGATACTTAAAGAAATTAATGCAAGACTTGGTTTTCTGGTTGATGTAGGATTGGATTATTTGACACTTTCCAGATCTGCAGGCACACTTTCAGGCGGTGAGGCACAGAGGATAAGACTTGCCACACAAATCGGTTCGGGACTTATGGGAGTGTTGTATATACTTGATGAACCCAGTATAGGTCTTCACCAGAGAGATAATGACAGACTCTTAAGTACTTTAAAAAAACTAAGAGATCTGGGAAACACTCTGATAGTTGTAGAACACGATGAAGATACCATGTATGCCGCTGATTATATAATTGACCTTGGACCGGGTGCGGGTCTCCATGGCGGATATATAGTAGCTGCTGGAAATATTGAGGAAATTAAAAAGTCTGAAGGATCCATTACAGGACAATATCTAAGCGGAAGAAAAAAAATAGAGATACCTGAGAAAAGAAGGACGCCAAATGGCAAGTGGATAGAAGTTATTGGTGCACGGGAAAACAACCTTAAAGATATTAATGTGAAAATCCCACTGGGTGTTTTTACCTGTATTACCGGTGTTTCCGGCTCAGGAAAAAGTTCACTGATCAACGAAATCCTTTATAAAAAGCTGGCCGGAGAGCTTAACAGAGCTAGAATAAAACCCGGGGTGCATGATACCATACTTGGATTGGAACATCTTGACAAAGTTATAAATATCGACCAATCTCCAATAGGAAGGACACCAAGGTCCAACCCTGCTACCTATACCGGAGTCTTTGATTATATAAGAGATGTTTTCTCTTCTACAAATGAAGCCAAAATGAGGGGTTACAAGCCGGGAAGATTCAGCTTTAATGTCAGAGGAGGAAGATGTGAAGCCTGCAGCGGTGACGGTATAGTTAAAATAGAAATGCATTTTCTTCCGGATGTGTATGTTCCTTGTGAAGTTTGTAAAGGTAAAAGGTACAATAGAGAAACATTGGAAGTGAAATATAAAGGGAAGAGTATTGCAGATGTACTTGATATGACTGTAGAGGATGCGTTGGACTTTTTTCAGAACATTCCCAAAATCCAGAGAAAGCTTCAAACATTATATGATGTAGGATTGGAATACATTAAAGTAGGACAGCCTTCAACAACACTTTCAGGAGGAGAAGCGCAGAGGATCAAGCTGGCTTCGGAGCTGTCTAAAAGAAGTACCGGAAGAACAATATATATACTTGATGAGCCGACAACAGGCCTTCATGTAGCAGATGTGCACAGGTTGATTGATGTTCTGCAAAGATTGGTTGATACAGGGAATTCGGTGGTAGTAATAGAACATAACCTTGATGTTATTAAGACTGCTGACTATATTATTGACCTAGGTCCGGAAGGGGGAAATAAAGGTGGTTATATAGTTGCACAGGGTATACCGGAGGAAGTCGCAGAAGAAAAAAGCTCATATACCGGGCAGTTTCTTAAGAAAATGCTTGAAAGAGAGTAAAATTATTTTGACAGAAAAAGATAAAAAAAGCATATTAATACAATAGACCGTTTTGTAGATATATGCTATAATTATAAGATAGGTGTAAATTAGAAGTTGGATTGGGGATGATAATATGATGATGTGTTCTGCTTGTAATAAAAACATTGCAGTAGTGTTTGTAACAAAAATTATTAATGGTAAACAAACTCAGGAAGGGCTTTGCCTTTCATGTGCGAAAAAGCAGGGAATCCAGCCTTTAAATCAGATAATAGAGCAGACAGGCATGTCTGAAGAAGATATTGATAACTTAAATAAACAAGTAAACAACATGGTAGATGATATAGATATTGATAGTATGCTTGAAGATAGTGAAAATGAAAATCAGGGAGATATGGGGAATTTGTTTTTTAATTTCTTTAACAAAGCTTTTCCCCAAAATAAAGAAAGTGTTGATGAATCTTCTTCAGACCCTAAAAAAAGAAACAGAAATGATGATAGGCAAGCAAAAAACACTACCCGGACAAAAACCCAGGATAAAAAGAGCAGTAAAAAGAAAAAGTTTCTGGATATGTATGGTATAAATCTTACTGATAAGGCTAAATGCGGTGAAGTAGATAGAATTGTAGGCAGGGGAAAAGAGATAGATAGGGTAATACAGATACTGAACAGAAGAACAAAAAACAATCCTGTCCTCATAGGCGAGCCAGGAGTGGGCAAAACAGCAGTAGCAGAGGGCTTGGCAGTTAAAATAGCTAACAGGCAGGTACCGGCCAAGCTTTTTAATATGGAAGTTTATGTTTTAGATCTAACATCGGTTGTGGCAGGTACCCAATTTAGAGGTCAGTTTGAAGGACGAATGAAGGGCATTATAGAAGAAGCGAAATCCCTCGGTAACATTATTCTTGTTATAGATGAGCTTCATAATATTATGGGAGCAGGAGATGCCGAAGGAGCAATGAATGCGGCAAATATCCTTAAACCGGCCTTGTCCAAAGGTGAAATTCAGGTTATCGGTGCTACTACTCTGAACGAATACAGGAAGCATATTGAAAAGGATTCTGCTTTGGAGAGACGTTTCCAGCCTGTGATCGTAAACGAACCTTCCATACAGGATACAGTAGAAATTCTTAAAGGAATAAAAGACTACTACGAAGACTATCACCAGGTAAAAATATCCGATGAAGTAATAGAAGCTGCTGCCAACTTATCTGAAAGATATATTACTGATAGATATCTTCCTGATAAAGCTATAGATGTTATTGATGAAGCAGGATCCAGGGCAAATTTAAAAAATGAGTTTCTGGTTGAACTTGAAGCTTTAAAGGACGAATTAAAGAGAGTTCAGGAAGAAAAGGAGAGTGCAGTGTCTGCAGATTCCATTGAGGATTATCAGAAGGCTGCTGATTTGAAAGTAAGAGAATGCAAGCTTTTAGGAAGCATTAAGGATATTGAAGAGAAAAACAAGGTTGTTGAGTTGTCAATTGATGATATTGCATATGTTATTGAGGCCTGGACCAGTATACCTGTTCAGAGGCTGACTGAAATAGAAGCAGAAAAGCTCTTAAATCTTGAAGAAAGGCTTCACAAAAGGGTAATAGGACAAAATGCAGCTGTAAGCAGTCTTTCTAAAGCAATACGCAGAAACAGGGCAGGCTTCAGAAAAAGAAAAAAACCAAGTTCCTTTATATTTGTAGGGCCGACAGGGGTAGGTAAAACAGAACTGGTAAGAGCTCTTGCCGTTGAACTGTTTGGCAGTGAAGAAACCCTTATAAGGCTGGATATGTCCGAGTATATGGAAAAACATTCTGTCTCCAAGCTAATTGGTTCACCCCCAGGTTATGTTGGGTATGATGATGGAGGGCAGCTTACCGAAAAGGTAAGAAGGAAGCCATATTCAGTAATACTGATGGATGAAATTGAAAAAGCTCATCCCGATGTGTTCAATATGCTGCTGCAGATTCTTGAAGATGGAAGACTGACTGACAGCCAGGGCAGAGTTGTAAGCTTTGAAAATACAGTGGTAATTATGACTTCAAATGCAGGCACAACTTTGAAATCAAGCGGCATAGGATTTGGTCAAGATCAGTATAAGAATCTGGAAGGTAAAGTTAAAGAAGTTTTGAGAGAAACCTTCAGACCTGAATTTCTGAACAGGTTAGATGAAGTAATTGTCTTTACTGAACTTGGTAAAGATGAACTGAGAGAGATTGTGGATCTTATGCTGAATGAAGTAAAACATGATGTTGAAGATAAAGATATGACCATAGACATTACAGATTCAGCAAAACAATATATCCTTGAAAAGGGATACGAACCCAAATATGGTGCAAGGCCATTAAGAAGAACAATTCAAAGATATATTGAAGATGAATTGTCAGAGCTTTATTTGAAAGGTGTGTACAAGGAAGGAAGCAGGATTCTTGTTGATTGTATAGACGGAGAGATAGTTTTTAAATAAATGATTCAGGAACTATATAGAAGCAGGTTTTAAAACATTTAAAACCTGCTTCTATTACCTTTGTTGATGGTGCTAAAAAATTATCTCTTATTATCTCCTATTATTTTGATGCTGCTTGAATGTCAGCTCAGAGGAAGTTGAATTATAAACTCTGTCCCATGGTCAGGCTCGCTGTGGACTTTAATGTTTCCGTCATAAAGGTTGACGATGTGTTTTACTATAGAAAGCCCCAGGCCAGTACCCCCCATGCTTCTTGACCTTCCTTTGTCTACCCGGTAAAATCGTTCAAAAATCCTGGGAAGATGTTCTTCCGGTATGCCTATACCCGTATCTGCAACTTTTATTACTAAATTGCCCTCATCTTTAAATGATGAAACAGATACACTTCCTCCAGATTTATTATATTTTATACCATTATCAACCAAGTTAATAAGCATCTGTTTTATCCGATCCTTATTAGCTGTAATTAAAAGATTATCCTGGACATCCACATGAATAATGATACCTTTTTTATCTGCCTGCGTTTTTAGTAACGATATGGATTCATCAATTAATTTCTTAATATTTTGACTTCCTATATTACTATTAGTGTAATTATTAGCGTTGTTATTAGTATTATTTTTTGCTGATTCAATTTCTCCAAGTTGGAGAATATCATTTATAAGGTTATATAATCTTTCAGCTTCAATATCAATTATTTCAAGAAATTTATCAGCTACTTCATCATCATGAATAGCTCCATTCCTGAGGGTTTCCACAAAACCACGAATTGATGTGAGCGGTGTCTTTAATTCATGTGTAACATTTGATACAAAATCCGAGCGCATTTGTTCAAGCTTTTTAATATTAGTTATATCCTGTATGGATAAAACTGCACCTTCGTTGAAAGTAAGTGTTTGGTTATAATCTTCTGACTTGAGAAATAGAGGCTGAAAAGGTATTGTAGTGATGCTTAGAATTTTTCCCCCTACTTTTCCCCCTGGTTTATACTCTGAGTAGTTTATGTTGATTTCATTTGATAAAACCACTCTTTTTCCCAGAGTTTCATTAAGCATTTTATTAATATTATTGTTCCGGATAACCTCTAAAAAATCGGAACCGATCAATCCGTTGGTTGATTCTATTTTGAAGAGCTTGCATGCAACTTTATTTATTAATATAATCCTAAAATTTTTATCTACAGCTATGATCCCATCAGTCATACTGTTTAATATTGTATCCATTTTCAGGTTTTTATCTTTTAACTCAAACACTATTTTTTCCAGCTGCGAAGCCATATCATTAAATGTTCCCGCAAGCTGGCCAAGCTCATCATCTGATTCAGCTTTAACTCTTACAGAATAGTTGCCAAAAGATATTTCACGAGATTTTATAATAAGTTCGCTAATAGGTTGTGTAATAGATGTTGAAAACTTAAGAGCAAGCAGCAAAGTGAGGACTATACCTATAATCATTCCTGATAATTCATAATTCCAGATTAGCTGGTATATTTTCCGTATTTGCACAAGTGGTACTGAAACCCTTACTATTGCTTTTATTTCTTTTATAGGTAATGCAATATATAAAAAGTCCGTTTCAATTGTGTCACTGAAACGAATATCCTTCCCAGTTTTACCCTGAATAGCTTCCTGAATTTCCTTCCTGCCCAGGTGGTTCTCCATGTTCCTGTAATCTTTTTCTGATTCTCCAAGAACATTACCTTCATAATTTATAAATGTAACTCTTACTTTGCTTTTGTTATCACGGAGGTTAGCAGAATTATCATCAGAAGATAATATTACAGAATAGGTTTTTGAAATTTCATTAAAGTCAGCAGTATTGCCTCTTTTCACTGTTTCCAATACTTGATATCGTATTAATGATGCTGAGTTAATCATTCTTTCTTCAACTTCTGTTTTATAGAAGCGCTGTGAAAGATAGAATGTGGAAAAACCTGTTATTGATAAACCTATCATTATTAATATAAAATAGAAGGAAAAAATTTTTCTTCTCATAGCAGCTCCCTTCATGACATTGAATGAGTTATTGGGCCAAAAAATCAAACTATTTATTTCAATATTATTTATCTCTGAATTATTTATCTCTGAAACGATAACCTACACCCCTTATAGTTTCTATATATTCAGGATTGCTGTCGTCGTCTTCTATTTTTTGCCTTAAATATCTTATATGAACATCGACTGTACGAGTTTCACCGTAATAGTCGAATCCCCATACTTTGTCAAGCAGTAGATCCCTTGACAATACCTTTCCTTTATTTAACATGAGAATTTTCAATAGGTCAAATTCCTTCAGGGTCAAATCAATAAGCTTGCCACTCTTATATACCTCATGACGGTCAGTATAAATACATATATCTTTGTATCTAATTACATCCTCTTTGTTTTCTTCCTTCTCTTTTTCTTCTTCTTTTCCATTAGGCACAAGAGCATTGACTCTTCGCAATAATGCCTTTACCCTTGCTGTAAGCTCCCTTACACTGAAAGGCTTGGTAATATAGTCGTCTGCTCCCAGTTCCAATCCTAAAACCTTATCCAACTCTTCACTTTTTGCAGTAAGCATAATTATGGGAATGGTTCCTAGCTTTTGATCACGTCTTATACTTTTGCATACCTCAAGGCCATCAATACCCGGCAGCATTATATCCAGTATAAAAAGGCCGGGGAGAGAAGTTTCAATTTGTTTTAGAAGACTTTCACCATTTTGAAAACCCACAACTTCATAACCATTTGCTTCAAGATTATATTTAATTAACTGTTGAATATGCTCCTCATCTTCCAGAACATAAATTAATTCTTTTGCCATGATAAACTCCTTCAATAGTCTAAAATCATAATAAACTAAAATCATAATCACAATATAATTTTACCACATTTATTGGGGACATTTCTCAACATAAAATAGATACTACCTGCCAGGGAGATACATCTCTTGACATATAAAGCCACAGGATATTCAGGCCTCAATATCTGCAAAGGGATTACGTTTCGCATCATCTTTATGAAGCATTTTTGCCAGATGCTCATGTTCACCTGTTACATTGAATACAACCCATTCGCCTATATTTGTTGCATGATCTGCCATCCTTTCCAGGTATTTTGCTATAAGTAGAAAATTAATAACCTGGTCAACAGAATCAGGGTCATTTTTTACTATATTTATTAATTCAAGCTTTATCCTTGAAAACAGATTATCTACATCATCGTCATCAGAACATACCTGCCTGGCAAGTTCCATATCCTGTCTTACATAAGCATCCAGAGCTCTTTTCACCATGTTTCGGGCTAGTTCTGCCATTAAAGGTATGTCAATTAAAGGCTTTATATATTTTTCACCAGCCATTCGGATTGTTATTTCTGCTATATCTGCTGAGTGATCTGCTATTCTTTCCATATCTGTTATGATTTTTAAAGCTGCACCAATTGATCGTAGGTCCTTGGCGAGGGGCTGCTGAGTTGCTATAAGGTGCAGGCATTTCCTTTCGATCTTCTGCTCAACATCATCAATAACATCATCATTCATAAAAATTTTTTTTGCCAATATTACATCCTGCTTTTTTAAAGCCAATATTGTATTTTCTATTGACTCTTCAACAAGACTGCCCATTTTTATCAATTCCATGTGCAATTCTTTCAGTTCCATTTCAAAAGAACGTCGTGTTACCATTTAACAATTCCACCTTTCCGTATGCATTTATTACCAAATTCTTCATTAACTCTTTCAAATTGTAAATTATATAGCCTGATTTTATACTACCTGATGTTACCTTACCTGATATCATATCACATGACGTTATATTAACTTTTATCCGAACCGTCCGGTTATATAGTCTTCTGTCCTGCTGTCTACGGGCCTGCTGAATACTTTTTCCGTATCATCAAATTCAATAACATTACCCTGTAGAAAAAATGCGGTTTTGTCGGATATACGGCCTGCCTGCTGCATATTGTGAGTTACTATTACTATTGTATATTTTCCCTTTAATTCATCAATTAGGTCTTCAATTTTCAATGTAGATACAGGGTCCAGGGTAGATGTTGGCTCATCCATTAAAACTACTTCAGGTTCTACCGCTAAAACTCTTGCTATACAAAGTCTTTGCTGTTGTCCCCCTGATATGCTCAGGGCATTATGCTTAAGACGATCCTTTACTTCATCCCATAGTGCTGCACTTCTGAGACTTTTTTCAACGATATCATTTAACCTGGCTCTGTCTTTAATACCATGTATCCTTGGTCCATATGCAACATTATCATATATGGATATTGGAAAAGGATTTGGTTTCTGAAACACCATTCCAACTCTTTTTCTCAAATCTGCTACATCGTAATCCTTATATATATTTAAACCATCAAGCAGTACCTCTCCTTTTATATTTACACCGGATATAAGATCGTTCATTCTGTTTAAAGTCTTAATAAATGTGGACTTTCCACATCCGGAGGGACCTATTAATGCGGTAACTTTTCTCTCCTCAATATTCATAGTTATTTGTTTTAATGCCTGCATACTACCATAAAATAAATTTAGATTACGCGTTGAAATCTTAACATTATTCTGAACAGCATTATTCATCATACTAAATCTTTCACCTCATTTCATTTTTTCATTCGGGCAGCAAGTCTGGATGATGCCATATTAATTATTGCTATAAGAATTATGAGCACGGTTGCAGTTGCATATGATTTATCAAATGATATCCCTTCTTTTGCCAGAATATATAGGTGTACTGAAAGTGTTCTTCCTGACTCCATAATGTTTCTCGCTATATTTCTTCCCATACCTGCCGTTAAAAATACTGCAGCGGTTTCTCCCACAATACGCCCTGTACTAAGTATTACTGCTGTAAGAATGCCCGGAACTGCACAGGGCAATACAACCTTTCTGATTGTAAACAGTTTGGTTGCACCG